>QHXC01000162.1 GCA_003222815.1 Acidobacteriota bacterium
CTTCGACTTTCTTTTCGGTCTGATGTCGGGTGGCGCTCTCACGTATTGGGTTTGGTTCCGCTCCAGCCGATCCATTTGGATCTCGGCGCTCCTTGTCATTTTGCTCACGGTGCAGCTTTGCCTTGTCCTCTTGAACGCGTTTCCCGGTCATCTCCCGAATCTGAGTTTCGGGGGGTCGGGCATGGTCATCACGCTTCTGGCGGTATTCGTAACTGCGATTCAGCGCTGGCTCTGTTCCTCGGAGAAACGATGAGCGGCAGCGAATGCAAGCCCGGTAGGGCGCAGCCATCAAAAGAAATGAGCGGCAGCGAATGCAAGCCCGGTAGGGCGCAGCCATTAAAAGAAATGAGCGGCAGCGAATGCAAGCCCGATCGGGCGCAGCCCTCACCAGAGATGATTGGCAATAGCGCTCCAATGGCGCAACTGGCCAGGTTCATCGCCAGGGCTGCGCCCACAACGTCGAATGTGCTGATTGAGGGAGAGAGCGGAACAGGAAAAGAACTGGTCGCCCAGGCGCTTCATCGGAACAGTATGCGATACGAGGGCCCGTTCGTCGCCGTCAACTGCGCCGCGTTGCCGGAAAGCCTCCTGGAAAGCGAATTCTTCGGTCACGAGCGAGGAGCCTTTACGGGAGCCGTGTCGCAGCAAAAGGGAAAGTTCGAGCTCGCCGAAGGCGGCACCCTGTTCCTGGACGAGGTCGCCGAGCTGAGCGTTTCCATTCAAGCGAAGTTGCTACGCGCGCTCGAGAAGCGCACGATTGACAGGATCGGCGGCAGATGGCCGATACCGCTCGATATCCGGCTCATCGCCGCGACGAATCGGGATCTCGAGCGGGAGGTTGCGGCGGGACGCTTTAGAGAAGACCTTTACTATCGCCTGAAGGTGCTGCATGTGAGAACGCCGGCGCTACGCGATCGGCGCGAAGACATTCCTGCACTGGCCGAACACTTCGTACTCCGGTTTGGAAAGCAGGCCCGAGGTGAGGTGAAAGGCATCTCTCCAGAGGCGGAGTCGATCCTCAAGAACTATCACTGGCCGGGCAATGTGCGGCAACTTCAGAATGTCATCGAACAAGCGGTCGTCCTGGGTTCTACCAACATCGTGCTTAAGGAAGATCTTCCGGACGAACTGCTGAATCGGCAAGGAACCGGCCTGCGGACCTACTCTGAAAAGATCCGCGAATTTAAGTGTCAACTTTTCAAACGTGCGTTCGACCACGCGCATGGCGACTACAAAGAAGCGGCAGTCCTTCTCGGGTTGCACCCGAACTGCGTCCACCGGCATCTCCGCAATCTGAATCTCACCCACCTGTTACGGTAAGCATCCAAGCCGCCAAGGCCATGGGAAGCGAATGACGTAGCGCACGCGCGGAGAATATGTTGCGAAAAGCGATGTCGCGCCCACGTCGTGCACCAGACGCCCGGTTTCAATGTCTCGACTCCGGGAAAAAAAGAAAAAGGCGGCATTTCGCCGCCTTCTTCAACGTCAACGTTTTGTGCTAGCTAGTACATTGGTGGCGCCCCACCCGGAGGACCAGCAGGAGCCTTGTCTTCTTCCGGAATTTCGGACACGAGGGCTTCCGTGGTCAACATCAAAGCGGCAATCGATGCGGCGTTCTGCAGAGCCGTGCGCGTCACTTTTGCCGGATCGAGAATACCGGCAGAGATCATGTCGGTGTAGTCCTCAGATGCAGCGTCGAAGCCAAGGTTGGGATCCTTCGACTCCTTCACTTTCCCAATAACAACAGCGCCCTCATGGCCCGCGTTGGATACGATCATCCGCAGCGGCTCTTCAAGGGCTCGCTTCACAATGCCAACGCGAGCTTTCCTTTCTTTCATTTCGGTTTCCGTCGCAGCACCGACTTTGATGACAGCGACGCCGCCGACGAGTTTTGCCAGCCGCTCCTGAAGTTTCTCGCGGTCATAGTCTGAGGTTGTTTCGTCAATCTGAACGCGCAACTGTTTCACTCTGCCGTCCAGCGCCTCCTTTTTGCCTGCCCCTTCAACAATTGTCGTATTGTCCTTGTCGATGACGACTTTCTTTGCCTTGCCGAGATCTTCGACGCGAACATTCTCGAGCTTGATGCCAAGATCTTCGGTCAGCGATTTGCCGCCGGTAAGGATCGCGACGTCTTCGAGCATCGCCTTCCGGCGATCGCCGAAACCCGGGGCTTTTACAGCTGCAGCCTGCAGCGTACCGCGAAGTTTGTTGACCACCAGAGTCGCCAATGCCTCTCCTTCGACCTCCTCTGCGATGATCAGCAGCGGGCGTCCCATTTTCGCCACCTGTTCCAATAGGGGAAGCAGATCTTTCATCGTGCTGATCTTCTTTTCATGGATCAGGACAAGGCAATTCTCCAACACGCACTTCATGCGGTCTGGATCGGTCACAAAATAAGGTGATAGATACCCGCGATCGAATTGCATACCTTCGACGACGTCCAGCGTGGTCTCGATGGACTTTGCCTCCTCGACCGTAATCACGCCGTCCTTGCCAACCTTGTCCATAGCTTCAGCAATGATGTTGCCAATGTGGGTATCGTTGTTCGCCGAAACGGTCGCGACTTGTGCGATCATTGGACCTTTCTTCACATCCTTCGCGAGCTTCTTGATCTCCTCGACAGCAACCTCAACTGCCCGCTCAATCCCGCGCTTCACTGCCATTGGATTGGCACCCGCCGCCACCGTCTTCACACCTTCGCGGAATATTGCCTGAGCCAAAACGGTAGCCGTCGTCGTGCCGTCACCCGCAACGTCGCTTGTTTTGGAGGCGACTTCTTTTACCATCTGAGCGCCCATGTTTTCGAGCGGCTCTTTCAGTTCAATTTCTTTGGCTACGGTGACACCGTCCTTCGTGATCACCGGAGAACCGAATTTCTTGTCGAGGACGACGTTGCGCCCCTTCGGACCAAGAGTGATCTTGACCGCATCAGCAAGTAGATTCACGCCACGCAGGATCGCCTGCCGGGAATCTTCACCGTGGACAATCTGTTTCGCCATCGATTCCTCCTATCTCTTTCCGGCTGCTTTGCCGGAGGTCGCTAGAATCCCAAGGATTTCTTCTTCACGTAGAATCAGGTACTCGTTGTCGTCAACCTTGATCTCCGTCCCGGAATATTTCCCAAAAAGGACTCGATCGCCTTCCTTCACTTCTAGGGGAATGACCTTTCCATCTTCGAGTCGCTTTCCGCTTCCCACCGCCACAACCTCACCCTCCTGTGGTTTTTCCTTAGCGGTATCCGGAATGATGATTCCGCCACGAACTGTTTCCTGTTCTTCGATTCGCTTGATCAGAACACGATCATGCAAAGGTCGTACTCTCATGGTCTTGATCTCCTTTTTCGTTTGTTTTAATAAGATTACAAAGGCTTGTTAGCACTCCTCTGGGCTGAGTGCTAATTTTAGAAAGGCGCGTTCGGCGATGTCAATAGGCTTTCTGCGCGGTACTCACGGGCTTCGAAAATCTCGGACGCGTCGCATTATTCGCAATCTCGAACGCGGAGAGATATACAAGCTTCGAGATTTTTTCCAACTTCGGATAGTTGATCTTGAGGGCTGTGTCTCGCGGAGTATGGTAGTCGGGATGGAGACCGGTGAAAAAGAAAACAGCGGGTACGCCTTTGGAAAGGAATGACCATTGGTCGCTGCGGCGAAGCAAATCCTGGGCGCCAAAATCATATCGGAAACGCACGGTGAGGTTCGTCTGATTGTTGAGACGCGATATGATACTCTTCAGATCCGGACTGAACGCCGAACCCAGCACGTTAAGGGTGTTGGTGTTTTCGGAGGCTCGCTCCTCGGAAATTCCCTCCGGTTCGTCGGCGGCGTGTTCTTCGTTGCGGCCGATCATGTCCATTTGGAACATCGCAACGGTGTGGTCCAGCGGAAAAATCGGATGACTCGCGTAATAGCGGCTTCCGAGCAGGCCTTTCTCCTCACCCACCCACGCGCAGAGAAGAATGCTGCGAGCCGGTTTGTGCGCCCCGTTGCCAAACGCCTCAGCCATTTCCAAAAGAGCTGCGGTCCCCGAACCGTCGTCGTCGGCACCGTACCAGATCTGACCATAAGCCTCACCGTCGTGGTCGTAGTGAGCGCCGATAATCATGACCTCACTTCGAGTCGCAGGATCCGCGCCCTCCACGACTCCACAAACATTCTGAGTCGTAAACGTCTTGCGAAGAACATCGATGGTAATCGTGGCCTCTGCATTAGTTTGCGAATTCTTGAGGTCGGCCAGGAGCTGCTGGCCGGCATCAGAGGAAACAAGGACGACAGGAATTTTGGGATAATCCGGGCTGTCTACGGTTCCCATTGGAGTGAGCCGCGTCGGCAGGTCGTCCCTGAAGTTCTCCGCAAGGACCGTTATGCGCCCCTGGCGCCGGTCCATTTGATCCGGAACAACAATTAGGCCGAGAGCGCCGGCAGCTTCGACACTGCGGCCTATTGCGGCGTTTTCCGGAAATTCCGGATCGTCCGCAAGACCACGACCTTCGACGACGACCGCGATTTTCCCTTTCAGATCGGGCGCGCTCGAACCGCGGTCCGCGAACATCATGGAGCCCGTAATTTTGCCACTGGCGGACCAATATTCGGGTATGAAGTCTGTGCGAACTGTAAGTCTCAACTCGCTTCGGTTCGAGACGTGGATCCGAACGTCATTGTCCGGCCCGAGCCTGGACGTGTACATGTCGAAAAACTGATAGTACCGCCCGCTGCCCGCGGCGGGACGGATGCGGTTCTTCTCGAAGACTCCAGCGATGTATTCTGCAGCCATCTTCAGTTCCATCGTGCCGTTACCGCGCCCTTTGAGTTTTTCTGACGCAATATAGGTGAGCTTCTGCTGGAGCTCCTCCCCACGGATGGAATCGAGTCCGCCCGCGGTTGGACTCTGCGGCGCGGCCGTGAAGATAAGGCAAGCCGCGACCAAGGCTAGAAGCACAGCAGACACTTTGGAGCATAGTCTACGGAAGGGAAGAAACACTAGTTACACCATTCCTTATTTTGGAATCCTGAACCCAATATAGAACCTCTTCGGGGGTATCCACCGTCTTTAGAATATCGAGATCTTCAGCACCGATCATCTTCTCATGCAAAAGCGTGTCACCAACCCAGTTCAGCAAACCTTTCCAATAATCCTTGCCAACAAGAATAACCGGGAACGGCTTGATCTTGCGCGTTTGGATAAGGGTGATCGCTTCGAACAGCTCGTCAAGAGTCCCGAACCCGCCAGGCAAGATTACGAATGCGATAGAGTATTTCACGAACATCACTTTTCGTACGAAGAAATAGCGAAAATTGAGAAGCTTGTTCGCGTAAATGTTCGGTTTCTGCTCCAGAGGCAGCTCGATATTCAACCCGACGGAAGTCGCGGCCGCTTCCGCAGCGCCCTTGTTAGCGGCTTCCATAACGCCGGGTCCACCTCCGGTAATAACGGAGTAGCCGTTGCGCCCGAGCAATGTCGCGATGGCCTGAGCCCTTTCATAGGCAAAACTTCCAGGCAAGGCACGGGCGGAGCCGAACATTGCCACAGCCGGAGGAATCTTGCCGAGCATCTCGAAGCCTTCGACGAATTCAGCCATGATGCGAAAGATCCGCCAAGTATCCTTGCTTGTGAAATCATCGATGACATACTGCTCTTCAATTCCGCTTCGTTTCATGGTTCGACATCTCCGAAAAACCTCTTTGACTTTGAAAATTCATTCTAGTATTTAGGACAAGATGAGCGCTGAAATCTCTTTCTGCCCTCTCTGCGCAGGAAAACTCGATGCGGGAGACGACGAACAATTCATTTGTGAAGACTGCGAAACCCAGTTTTTCATTCAGGTAGTGGAGGAAGCGGATGACGAGGAAGAAGACGAGGAATTTTAACCACCCCTTCTGAAAGGTTCAGGCTGCATCATGTGCTGCCTGAAGTCGTTGCCGGCCATTAAAATCGTCTTACACATTTCATATAGTCTCGAACGCATTTGTGGGCCGATCCGATCGGTGAGTGAATAAAAGACCCCTTTGTTGGTGTCCATTGGATTCTCGTGATCCAAAAGGTTTGTCGTGAAAATCGTCACCTTATTCTCGCTGTACCGGTAATTGAGAATGTAGCTCATCGTGTCCCGCACCCACGCAGAGGGATTTTGTGATCCTAACTCATCAAGAACCAGCACCTCAGCGTCCAAAACAGGCGACAATAACGATAATTCCGAAGACTCTGAAATCGGGCTATATGAATTCTGGATTTCCTTCAGTAGTTCCGGAAACGATCGAAACATGCATTGAATCGCCTTTCGCCGGATTAGCGCCTTGATAATTCCCACGGCAAGATGTGTCTTCCCCACGCCGACTTGCCCCATGAAGAGCAAGCCCACTGGAGTGGCAGACGGAAACTCGTCGACAAATTTCTCAGCCGCGAGTTTAGCGAATTCTAAAGACTTGGTCGTGAATCGCTCATTCAGTTCGAAATTCTGAAGTTCACAATGCGCGTAGCGTGCTGGAATTCTCGCGTTCGCGATTAAGCGCTTCACTCGCGCCTCTCGGAAACAATCGCAGCGAACGACGCCAAGGGTGCCACTTTTCGAAAGACGCACCCAACCCGTCCCGTTACATTCCGGACAACCAGAGAGCCCGGTGGCATGTGTTTGCTTTTTATTCACGCCAGCGACTTACCTCAATTCAAGTAGCCCAGAAGTTGACGCGCCCGCTGCGATCGACGAAGTTTGCCAAGTGCACGCTCCTCGATTTGACGTATTCGTTCTCGAGAGAGATTCAGATCCGCTCCGATCTCGGCGAGAGTTTGGGGTTCGCGATCCCCAAGCCCAAACCGCCGTTCGATGATCAGCCTCTCCTTCTGGTCGAGCTGGGCTAGCAGGCCTTGAAGCTGCTCCTCGAAGGACTGCGCTATCAACACCTCGTCCACTGGGGCGACGCTTACGTCCTCAATCATATCCTCGAGCTTCATTTCGCCCTCTTCTGCAACCGGCGTGCTGAGGGATACCTCGGTCGGCGTGGCTTCCATCATGTCACGCACCTCTTCTTCTTTCATGCCCAGTTCTCGAGAAATTTCATCGATACTGGGACGCCTGCCAAGCTCCTGTGTTAGTCGGGCGACCTTGCTTTCGAAGCGGTACAGTTCATGTTTCACTTTCGGAGGAATCCGGAAAACTTGCCCGTAATGAGCGATGGCGGCAAGTATCGCCTGGCGCACCCACCAGCTCGCATACGTGATAAACCGCACTCCACGTGTTGGATCAAAGCGCGATGCGGCTTCGATCAAGCCCATATTGCCCTCGTTGATGAGTTCGTGGAGCGGATATCCCGAGCGCGAGTACTTCTTCGCCATAGCAACTACGAAGCGAAGGTTGGACTCGATCAATTTTCGAAAGGCTTCCTGGTCTCCCTTTTGAACGCGCGCACCAAGTTCCTTCTCTTCTTCGGCGGTCAGCTGAGGAAACCGTGAGATATCCTTCAAATATAGACGAAGCGTGTCCGGTCCTTCGACGACTCGTTCGTACGGAAAATATCTCATAACTCTTTTAGCGCCGGTATAACGGCGTCCCCTATCTGTGGGGTTTCGCGAGAGTCACGTGTGGCGGCGTCACTTTGACCAGAGCGTGCTGAATCTTCTGGTTTAACTCTGGAGAACGGTTTACAAACTCCCGTTCGACGTATTCTATGAATTCCTGCATCTCGCACTGCATTTCTTCCAATCGTTGCCGCATGTTGAGAATAACCTCGACGCCCGCCAGATTTACACCGAGATCTCGTGTGAGATTCAAAATGAGTTCCAGCCGCTCGAGGTCTTCCTGAGTATATAGACGCGTATTTCCGTCGGATCGTGAGGGCTTCAGCAATCCTTCTCGTTCGTAGAGGCGTAGTGTCTGCGGATGGATATCGTATGTCTCGGCGACCGCACTGATCATATAGGCTGCCTTGCCCTTTTTCTTGCGCTCCATGGTGATTCCTGGGCAAAAGCCCGCAGCTACCTCCAAAGATCTTTGCGTGGATTTTCGGGATTCAGTCGCGAAAGTTCTCTCAAAATCTCTTTGGATCGTTCGTCTGCAATTCGTGGTACACGTATCTTCACTTCGACATACTGGTCCCCACGCATACCGGGATTGAGCAGTGACGGGGCCCCCTTACCGCGCAGTCGAAAGGCTTGTCCAGTCTGCGTTCCCGGAGGAATCCGTAGGGTGGCGGGCCCGTCGATAGTAGGCACTTCCACCTTTGTTCCCAACGCCGCTTCGCTGACCGTTAGCGGGATGCTGCAGTGAATGTTGTCCCCCACTCGATTGAAGAAAGGATGCGCGGCCGCGTTCGTCACCACGTGAAGATCGCCGGCCGGCCCCCCGAAACGTCCCGCGTCACCTTTGCCCGGAATTCGGACACGCGAGCCCGTGGCCATACCGGGAGGCAATTCGACTTCGAGGATTTCGGTTCCCGGAAGCCGACCCTCACCCGCGCATTCCTGACACGCAACGGCGGTCCATCCAGTTCCGCCACACTCGGCACACACGACAGCAAACTGAAGGTGTCCTTTTGATTTCGTCGTTTTTCCCAGACCCTGACACGTGATGCAGGCGGACTCGCGCGAACCCGGCGCTCGGCCGGATCCGCTGCAGGTCCCACACGCATGCTTGCGGTGCACACTGACCTTTGTCTTTAGGCCACGGATCGAGTCATCGAAACTGATCGGGACATGGTGCTCCAGATCCAGGCCGCGCTCGGGCTCCCGTCGTCGAGTCTGGCGTTCAAAGATCTGGCTGAAGATCTCCCCAAAATGAGATTGGCTCGAGCGAGAAAAATCAAAACCCTGGAAACTAAAACCCCAACGGGACTGCCTTCCCTGTTGTTCCAGGACTCCCTCCGTGTAAAAGCCGTTCACGTCATAGAACTTCCGTTTCATGGGATCGCTGAGGATCTCATAGGCTTCCGTAATCCGCTTGAAGCGTTCCTCGGCCAGGCGATCACCCGGATTGATGTCCGGATGATACCGCCGGGCGAGTTTCCGAAAGGCTTTCTTGATTTCGCCAACCGAAGCCGTTCGAAGAACCTCAAGGATTACGTAAAGCTCGTCTCTACTGGTCATGATTGAGAATCAACTATTCCTTTTTCTTATCGTCCGCATCGACATATTCGGCATCGATAACGTCATCTGCCTTCTCGCCACCTCGGCCACTGCCGCCAGTTTGAGCCGAACCGCCTGCCTGGCTGCCGCCTTGCGCCCCGGTCTTGTACATGGATTCGGCAACTTTATGCGATGCCTGCGTAAGCGCGTCCGCGGCTCGGTTGATTCTGTCGATATTTCCGTCATCCAACGCCTTCTTGCAATCGGCGACGGCAGCCTCGACGGTTTTCGCATCGGAGTCGGAAAGTTTATCGCGGTTCTCTCGAAGCAACTTCTCGGTCTGGTAGACCAGAGAATCGGCGCGGTTGCGTGCTTCGATCTCTTCACGTCTTCGACGGTCCTCGTCAGCATGAGAATCCGCATCGGTAACCATCCTACCAATCTCGTCCTTGGACAAACCGCTGGAAGAGGTGATCGTGATCTTTTGCTCCCTGCCTGTTCCAAGATCCTTCGCGGATACATTCACGATACCGTTTGCGTCAATGTCGAAGGTCACTTCAATTTGAGGAATTCCACGGGGCGCTGCGGGAATGCCGACAAGATGGAACTTGCCCAGGGTCCGATTATCGCGAGCCATGGGCCGCTCGCCTTGCAGAACATGGATCTCAACCGAGGTCTGATTATCAGCCGCGGTCGAAAAGATCTCGCTCTTTCGCGTCGGAATCGTCGTGTTGCGCTCAATCAGCTTGGTGAAGACTCCACCGAGCGTCTCGATACCCAGTGAGAGCGGCGTTACGTCGAGCAATAGGACGTCCTTAACTTCGCCACCCAACACACCGGCTTGAACAGCCGCGCCAACCGCGACAACTTCGTCCGGATTTACGCCCTTATGAGGTTCTTTGCCGAAGAGTTCGCGGACGATCTGCTGAACCTTTGGAACTCTTGTCGTACCACCGACAAGCACAACCTCGTCAATATCGCTCGGCTTCACGCCAGCATCTTGCAACGCCTGCTTGCACGGTCCCATTGAGCGCTGAAGTATGTCGTCGACCAACGCTTCGAACTTCGCACGCGTCAATTTCAGATTGAGGTGCTTTGGACCCGTCGCGTCCGCCGTGACGAAAGGCAGCGTTATTTCGGTTTCCTGGAGCGTAGAAAGCTCCATCTTGGCTTTCTCCGCCGCTTCTTTCAAACGCTGCAGTGCCATCTTGTCTTTGGAAAGGTCGATGCCTTGATCCTTCCTGAACTCGTCAATAATCCAATCGATGATGCGCTGGTCGAGATTGTCGCCCCCGAGGTGGGTGTCACCGTTGGTCGCCTTCACCTCGACGACGCCTTCACCGACCTCAAGGATCGAAATATCAAACGTCCCGCCACCGAAATCGTAGACGGCAATCGTCTCGTCCTTCTTTTTGTCTAGGCCATAGGCGAGCGCCGCAGCCGTCGGCTCGTTAATGATGCGCTGGACTTCGAGGCCGGCGATCCGGCCGGCATCCTTCGTCGCCTGCCGCTGCGAGTCATTGAAGTACGCCGGAACTGTGATGACGGCTTTATCCACCTTCTGTCCCAGGTAGTCTTCAGCCGCGCTCTTGAGCTTCTGGAGAATCATCGCGGAAATTTCCGGTGGCGAATACTCCCTCCCCATGATTTCGATGCGCGCATCGTTATTGCTCGTCCGCGTTACCTTGTACGGCACCATCTTCATCTCTTCGCTGACTTCGTCATACCGCCGGCCCATGAACCGTTTGATGGAGTACACCGTGTTCTCGGCATTCGTGACCGCCTGACGTTTGGCGACCTGTCCCACTAAACGTTCACCACTCTTTGTAAAAGCGACGACTGAAGGCGTTGTCCGCCCGCCCTCCTGATTTGCGATAACGACCGGCTCACCACCCTCCATAACAGCTACAACGGAATTCGTGGTGCCAAGGTCGATCCCAATGATCTTGCTCATCGTAAAGCTCCTTCTGCGGCCTTCAGATGCTGAAAGCTATCTCTAAAATATATGTGTGACCCACTCCCCAATATAGGATGTGAGTGGAAGACTGTCAACTGAATCTTATAGGACTGCTATAAGATTTTAAAAAGCGCGCCGACTACGGCAATGATCTTTGTGAGAAATGATTTAGCGACGGTCAGCGACCGTCGCTAATGCCTGGCGAGATTTAATCAAGGTCTTCAATCGCGAGGGGATTTCTTAGAGGCATAAATCCGTTGAATTTTCTCAACGTATTCTTCGGCGTTCTGCTCGGAGACCGGACTATCGGGATTCCACCCCTTGTATCTCTTCACTCCCTGCCAAAGACCGTAGCGATCCACGTATTGTTTGAGTATACGGACCCCAAAGTCGATGTTGTCCTCGACCTTGAACAGGTTGATCCCTTCCTGATCTACAGTCTCACCCCAGGTCGGTAAGTGTATCTGCATGATTCCAATGGATTCGCGATCAGAAATCGCGAATGGATTGGCCCGGCTCTCGACAATCATAATACTGGCCACCAGGCGGGAATCGATACTGTACTTTCGACTGCTGTCGACTATGGCCTCAGCGACACGCCCGATGCGAGAATTATCGATCTGTTGGTGCTCCAAAAAAGCTTCCATTGGCGCCACACCTGCCGCCACACCGGAGCTCTCCAGAGACACAACGCTGGCGCGAACGACCGGATTTTGAGAAGCGAGGTGAAGGTCCTGGCCGGAAAATACAAAGGCGCTGGGAGTCTGAATTGTGAACACCAAGACCGATACTAGAATACTTAGAATCAGTAATTTAAATGGTTTAGAGATCCACTGCCTGCAACTAACACAATGGAGGACGTAGCGCCGGTTCCAGCCGACCGTCATGCCCCGACAACGCTTGCAAAATGCAACTGGTTGCACAAATCCTCCCCCTTGGATTCGCCGGCTTTTCCTGATTCCGATGATGTCTGAAATGGGGGCCCCCGGTTTGGGTGACCCCACCGCTATAATACAGGAGGAACCGCTGTTTGCAAGGGAAGAGTATACATCGTTAGGCACCGCGAAGATAGCGCTTGCACGACGGAAGACCCCTGATTATTCTGGTCTGTTTCATTCCACGTAAGTCATCTGGTTGACACTAAATAATTTAATCACTTATGAGGATCTGTGAGTGAACCGCCTACTCAAGGACGGAATAATTTTTTTTAATGCCGGCCGGTACTTCGAGGCGCATGAAGCTTGGGAAGACTTATGGCGGGAAAGCGACGAATCATTACGACTGTTCTACCAGGGACTCGTTCAGGCCGCTGTCGGCCTACATCATCTCGGTCAGGGAAATCTGAATGGCGCCCGCGCCCAACTAGCTAAGTCGCTCGAGAAGCTGAAGCAATATCCGCCCGAATTCTCGCAAATCGATAATGAAAAGCTGGTGACGGAGCTTCAGAAAGCATCCGAAGAGCTAACTCCCCGGCGAATCCTTATTTTGCATTCCTAGGCTTGCCCTTGGATCAACTTATTTCCGTCCAAAGAAATTGTGATAGAGTCGAAAATTTAAGGTTGCGAAGTTGCAGAAATCACCGGAGAGATGTCCGAGTGGTTTAAGGAGCACGCTTGGAAAGCGTGTGTGGGGGTAACTCCACCGTGGGTTCGAATCCCACTCTCTCCGTCAAGCTGTAGCCCGCTTGAGCGCAGCGTGCCGTCCATGGCAGGCGCTTAGGCCATCCAGGCGCTAAATCTCAGCGTCACGGGGTCAGCCTGCGTTCCCATGGACGGGTTGAACGCTGCCAGGGACGGCGCCGTGCGGTTAAGCTGGTTACAGCTTATGTCAGGCTTTGGGGGGCTGTGCAATTGGAGCCCGAAAACCCGCCAGGTCCGGAAGGAAGCAACGGTATTGGGTAAACCAATGTGACACAGTATCCCCCGGGGCCTGTCCCTGTTCTGCTATCCCTACTCGGGTGCTTGCCATCCCGCGAGCATGCGCAGGTCTCATGAAATATCAGGTTATTGCTCGAAAATTTAGACCGCAGGTTTTTGAGGATGTTGTCGGTCAGAAACCGATTGTCCAGACGCTTCAGAACGCAGTCCAGATGGACCGGATTGGCCACGCCTATCTCTTCTCCGGACCCCGCGGTGTTGGGAAGACGACCACCGCCCGAATTTTGGCCAAAAGCCTCAATTGCGCCGAGGGCCCGACGATCACCCCGTGCAATCGATGTCCTGCTTGCGACGAGATTTCTGCGGGCCGATCCATTGATGTTTTCGAGATCGACGCGGCTTCAAATACCGGCGTCGACAATATTCGCGAACTCCGCGAAAGCGCCAAGTACGCGCCCGCGCGGAGCCGTTACAAGATCTTTATTATCGACGAAGTCCACATGCTCTCCACTTCGGCGTTCAACGCTTTGCTGAAAATTCTAGAAGAGCCCCCACCGCATGTCGTTTTCATCATGGCCACGACGGAACGCCATAAGTTGCCGGCGACGGTTCTCTCCAGATGCCAGCAGTTCACCTTTAGAACAATTTCGCCGGTAGAGATTCAGGCGCACCTTCAACAGATTGCCGAGTGCGAGGGAGTCTCTATCGACGAGCGTGCCCTAAGCTACATCGTCAAGGCTTCCGAAGGCAGCATGCGCGACGCGCAGTCGCTGCTTGACCAGATCATCTCTTTCAGCGGCCAGCAAGTCATCGATGAGGATGTCCGTGATCTGTTGGGCCTTATACCGAGCGAAATTTTGGATCGGACGCTAGAGGCACTGGCCGGCCGGGATTCTAAGGCGCTCATCGAGAATATTGGTCAAGTCGTCGATCAGGGTCTCAACTTGCAACAGTATCTCCGAGAATTCGTCAGCCGGGTCCGGGACATGTTGGTTCTGAAGCTTGGCCTGGAAGAAAGGATTCTCGGTAGCTCTGAGGAGAAGCGGGCACTCGGCGCGCGCGCCGAACGTTTTTCCGAACAGGATCTGATTCGTTTCTTTGACATCTTACTTCGGTTGGAGAACGAGCTGCGCTGGGCATCGCAGCCGCGATTTCATCTGGAAGTGGGATTTGTCAAACTCGCCAAGATCACCCATGTTCGTGATATTGAAGAGGTGCTCCGCGAGGTGAAGCACAGCGGTGGTACTGGATCGTTGACGCCTTCAACGCCTGTCGCAACCGCACCGAGGATGACACCCGCACCGACCGAACCCCCACATCAGCCAAGGCGGGACGAAAAGACGACAGTTCCGGATTCGTTCACTTTCGCGGACATCTTCCGCCGCCGAGTTGAGGACAAATCCGCGACTACAGCAGTGTATTTGCAAAAGGCGGAACGCATAGGCCAAACGGAGAGCGGAATCGATATTTTCCTACGCAATGGCACAGCCCTTGCGATGCTTCAAACCAAAGACCACAAGACAGTGCTCGATGCTGTCGCCACGGAACTGGTTGGTAAAGCCGTTTCGGTGTCTCTTATAATGAAAGAACAGTGGTCACACGACGGAGTTGCTGCGGAAAGCGCCAAGAATGAGCCTCTGGTGAAGCGCTTTCTGGAAGTGTTCCGCGGAGATCTGGCTCAGGTAAAGCCCGCCAGGGAGGATTAGTTTATGAACATGCAGCAGCTGATGAAACAGGCTCAGAAGATGCAGGAACAGCTTCAAAAACAGATGGAAGCAACTGTCGTGGAAGCAAGTGCAGGCGGCGGGATGGTTTCCGTCAAGATCAATGGGAATAAGCAGGTACTTTCGATCCAAATTGACCAGGAGGTTTTCGGCAACGAAGACAAGGAAATGCTACAGGATCTGATCGTCGCTGCGGTCAACGAAGGTATGCGAAAAATTGACGAGGCTCTGGCGGGTCAAATTGGGAATTTGACGGGTGGGTTGAAAATTCCCGGTCTGTTCTAACACATGGATATAGCGGGACCCGTCAATAGACTGGTCGAACAGTTCAAAAAGCTTCCGGGCATTGGCTCCAAATCAGCGCAACGTCTGGCGTTTTTCGTATTGAAAATGGACTCAGCGGAAGCAACAGAGTTCGCCGAGTCCATCCTTGAAGTAAAACGAACGATCCGCAGATGCTCCATCTGCAGTAACCTCACGGATGTGGATCCTTGCCAGTTCTGCACTCATCCTTCTCGGTCCGACCGCATTCTATGCGTGGTCGAGGAATCCAACAACATTCTGCCCGTCGAGAAAACGCATGAGTTCAAGGGGCGGTATCACGTGCTGATGGGTTCCATATCCCCCCTCAAAGGCGTAAGTCCGGAGCAACTGGCGATTGCTTCACTTCTGAAGCGGCTCCAATCGGGCAGTATTGAGGAAGTCATCATTGCGACGAACCCGAACGTTGAAGGTGAGACGACAGCGCTGTATCTCTCCCGGTTGATCAAACCACTCGGGATACGGGTGACTCGTCTCGCATTGGGACTACCGGTCGGCGGCGATTTGGAGTACGCGGACGAAGTGACGATGGCAAAGGCGCTGGAGGGCCGTCGGGAACTGTAGTCCTCAACGGGCAATCATTTGATCGAATACATCTTCGGCGTGATAGGAACTTCGAACTAGAGGCCCCGAGAAAACCCAGCGAATACCGAGCCCCTGGCCAACGTCTCGGAGCTCGGCGAATTCGTCGGGATGGTAATACTTCTTGATCTCGGCATGTTTCCGCGACGGGCGCAGATATTGCCCGATCGTCAGGATGTCCACTCCCGCTTCAACGGCATGCTGCATCAGCTCCGTGATTTCGTCTTTCTCTTCGCCAAGACCCACCATAATGCCGGTTTTGATATAAACCGCCGAGTTCATCCCTTTCGCCGCCTTCAGGAGACCGAACGACGTGGTGTAGTCCGATTTAAACCGGATTGTGGTATAGAGACGGCGAACGGTTTCGATATTGTGCGAAAAGATATCCGGAACGGAATCGATGACTGTCCTCACCGAGTTGAGCGAGCCTTGAAAGTCGGGCGTGAGCAGCTCGACCTTCACATTTGGATCGAGTTTCCGAATTTGCCTCACCGTTTCGGCAAAAATCATGGCACCTCCATCCTGGAGATCGTCACGATCAACGGACGTGACGACGGCGTGCTTGAGCTTCAGGTCGGCAATAGCCGCGGCAACTCTTGCCGGCTCCATCAAGTCATACTCGGTCGGGCGGCCACTGGTCACTGCGCAAAACGCGCACGCGCGCGTGCAAATATCACCGAGGATCATGAACGTAGCGGTTCGATGTTTGCCCCAGCATTCGGCGATGTTGGGACACATTGCGTCTTCGCAAATCGTATTGAGCTTATGGGAACGGAGGATGCGGCGAACCTCAAAGAAGTTTTCACCACCCGGGATTCGAACCTTCAGCCAATCGGGGCGACTGCTCATTCACCACCAGTATAGCGCTAGTGCGCTAGATGTGGATTGCGGCGCCAAACACGTTTTCCATGGCTTCGTGCGTGGCCTCAGCAAGTGTGGGATGCGCATGGATCGTATTGATGAGATCGTCCACTGTGCCTTCCAACGCGATCGCGGCAACAGCCTCCGCGATCATCTCTGTGACTGTGCCGCCAATCATGTGAACGCCGAGAATCTCGCCGTATTTCTGATCTGCAACAACCTTTACGAATCCGTCCATGGCGTCTTCGATTCTGGCTTTGCCGATTGCAGTAAAAGGAAACTTACCGACCTTGACGGTGTATCCAGCCTCACCGGCTTTGGCTTCATTCAACCCGACACTGGCCACCTGGGGTTCGCAATATGTGCACGAGGGTACGTGGTTGTAGTTGATGGGAGTAGGATGTTTGCTTGCGATCTTCTCAACGGCGACGATACCTTCCTGAGACGCGACATGCGCCAACAACGGCGATGGAGTGACGTCTCCAATGGCGTAGACGCCCTTGACGTTCGTCTCCATGTACTCGTTGACTTTGATAAAACCACGGTCGGTGGTCACTCCAATTTTTTCAAGACCGATATCGACAGTGTTCGGTCCTCTGCCTGTTGCCATGAGGAGTTTCTCAGCTGTGTACTTCTTAACCTCGCCCTTCTCTGTCTGGAAAGTCACTTCTACGCCGCCGTCCTTTGCCTTCGCGCTTTCGAGCTTCGCCTTTGTATAGACTTCGATTCCTCTCTTTGTGAAAACCCGTTTTAGCTCTTTTGAGATTTCTCCGTCTTCGAGAGGAACGATATTCGGCAGGATCTCAAGCAAAGTGACTTTTGATCCAAAGCTGTTGTATATCGAAGCAAACTCCACTCCAACTGCACCAGCGCCAACGATCAGCATCGATTTCGGGATCTGTTTCAGATCCAATGCCCCGATATTGCTGAGAATATTTTTTTCATCGATGTTGTAGCCTGGCAGCGACTTCGCCTCCGAACCGGTAGCAACGATGATGTTTCTGGCATTCACTTCAGTACTGACGCCATCGCGTGTGACCGCGATCTTACTTGGGCTGACTATAGTGCCGTAGCCTCTGAAGCTGATGACTTTGTTTTTCCGGAGAAGAAAGTCCACTCCGTTGGCCATCTTACCCACAATGTCACTCTTACGTTCCTGGATCTTGAAGAAGTCGATTCCAATCTCTCCGGTCTTGAAGAGTCCCTGTTGCGATGCCCTTTTGACTTCCTGCAGAAGATGGGCATCGCGCAGAAGCGCCTTTGTCGGAATGCATCCGCGCAGGAGGCAAGTTCCGCCGAATCGTGCATCTCTTTCAATAACAGCTGTCTTTAAACCAAGCTGGCCTGCTCGAATGGCCGCGACGTATCCCCCAGGACCAGTTCCGATAATCGCCACATCAAAAGGCGCCTGTTCGCTCAAGTTGTCTCCTGGGTCACTGTAAGTCGGCAGTCAGAGGCGACCGCCAAAGTAAGGCGGACTACTGCTTCGACCGTTACAGTGCACTAAAAAATGTCGAAGTGCTCTTCGTGAAGGAGTGGATCAGACTTTACGATAATGTCTTTTTTGGTCCAGTCCTCGAGTTCGTTAAGTGAAACGAATTCGCCGCTCTTCAGAACTTTGGCGACCTCCGGATTCAAGCGAATGGTGATCTCTTTGCCCTCGAGCAGGTGAGTGATTTTCTTTATCTCCTGCTGGATCTCATAGCAGATTGTTTCGATCGATTTGGACCAGCCGGAGCCGTTGCAATACGAACACGGCCTGCATATTGTTCGCTCAAGCGAGGGCTGCGTGCGCTTTCGAGTGATCGCCACGAGTCCAAAATCATTGAACTGAAGGATTTTGGAGGGAGAGCGGTCGGCACGCAGTGCTTCTTCCAAGGCGCCCATGACGCGCTGGCGGTTCTTTTTCTCTTCCATATCGATGAAGTCGACGACAATAATTCCACCAAGATTCCGCAATCGGATCTGCCTGACGATCTCGTGCACGGCGTCAACATTTGTCCGGACGATCGTATCTTCAAGTCGATTGGACTTGCCGACGTATTTACCCGTATTGACATCAATGGCAACCAGCGCTTCTGTCTGATTGATGACGATGTAACCGCCAGACTTCAACCATACCTTCGGCCGTAGCGCCTTCTCGATTTCTGGATTCAAACCGTACTCCTCAAAGATCGGTGTGTCCTTCAAGTGCAGTTTCACGCGATGGACGAGGGCTGGTTGAAACTTGTTCACGAATTCGAGAACGGTTGCGAACTCAGGTTCGTTATCGAGGCGAATGGCCCGATAATCCTGCGAGAGTTGGTCGCGCAGCAGACGCTGGACCAGGTTCAAATCGCGGTGAATGAGCGCAGGGGCGGATTTCTTTTCGCTCTTCGTACGGATGTCGGCCCACAGGTTTCCCAGAAATCGGATGTCCTGAACGAACTCTTCTTCGCCGCGTCCTTCGGCCGCCGTACGGACAATGAATCCGCCGGGCAGCCCGTTGCGGTGCTCATGAATAATTCTCTTCAGCCGTAGGCGTTCTTCATCAGACGCAATTTTTCGAGAGACACCAACATGGTCGACCGTCGGCATATACACCAGATACCGGCCAGGAAGCGCAATGTGCGACGTGATCCGCGCGCCTTTCTTACCGAGCGGCTCTTTGGAAACCTGAACCAGAATCTCCTGCCCCTCGCGCAGCAACTCGGAGATCATTGGACTCGATCTTGGCGGTTGTCCATTCGGACGATGCTCGTCAGATTTCCCCGGCGGCGGACCGCCGCGACCGCGTCTGGGCCGCCGGGTTGAGGAACGATGGGCGAAACGGTAGTTGTCTGACCGATCCGTGATCCGTGCGGTAGAAGTCGGGTTTTCTTTGGAGCCCGTTTTTTCATCGTTTTCAGGCTCTGCTTCTGACTCCGCAATCGGAGCTGAAGCTTCGTTCCCGATGCTACCCTCGGATAATTCCCGCGGTATAGGCGCAGTTGAAGGTGGAACCGGACCTGCCTCATAAGCTCCGGAATGGAGGTCACGCTTGGTCGCATCCGGCGTGCGGGCCGCTTCGACGGTGGTCTCGGTGGCTCGATCTTCCTTCTCAACCGTTTCTCGGAGTCCGCTTTCGGTTTCCGCTGGTGGTCGTTGTCGTTCCGCCTCAAGACGACGCGAGTACTTCGCGAGTGTCTCGCCGGGCAATACTTCAATCGCGCCGAAGGCTCGCTCATCGGGCCGGGGCTCGTAGGATTTGCTTTCGAACGAGGGAATTTTCGGTTTCTTGCCCCGCCGGTCACGATCCCTCCGCCGAGGACCTCGTTGATCGTAGGCCTCTTCCGGAGGGCCTGTCAGTGCTGCGGTCGGCCGCACGGCCTCAATGACTTCCTTGGGGAGCGGCGGGATTTCCGTCGGCGTTACTTCAACCGAAGGCTCAGCGCGAACCGGAATGGGAGCAGGAGGCGGTGTGCGGGAACCACCTTCTTGCAGTTGCACAAGCTCGTCTTCGACGGTCGACACGATCTTGTCGTACTCCTCGGTGTCCTCGAAGAAATCCGAAACGTAAAGAAAGGCATCCCTCTCGAGTCCGATGTCCACAAATGCCGACTGCATGCCAGGCAGGACCTTCGTGACTTTGCCTTTATAGATGTTGCCGACAATCCCCTGGGAGCGATGTCGTTCGATGTAATACTCGACAAGTTCGTCGTCCTCCAGGATGGCGAGTTTCGTCTCCTGTGGTGTAGTGGAAATAATCAATTCTTTCTGCATGGGGGCTCCTGTGGCCGTTGCTGCGGGCGCACAGGGTCACGTCGAGACACGTCACCTTCACACAAAGGTCACGCATTGTCATGGGGAACTCCTGTGCCCGGAGGAGCTGGATTACCGCCCTTTAGGACCGGCACCGCTCAACTCTGCGCCGCTGCGCTACGGGGAAACCTTGTAATCTTTGACGCGATCAATGGCGGGCGCCCACGCCCGCTGCGTTAATTCTTTCACTCTAAAAAACCGCGCCCGAACCGCAATATAGCACGCTCCGGTCAATTCACGTAGCGGCGGCGACGGACGCTGATGACAAGACCGAGGGCAATAAAGGCGGTCAAAACTGAGGAACCGCCATAACTGAGAAAGGGGAGAGGTATACCGGTAGTGGGCATGAACCCAATAACCATTCCCACGTTCTCCATAACGTGGAAGAAGTAAATCCCAACAACCCCCATCGCAATGAATAGGCCGAGATTGTCTCGCGCCGTCTGCGCGTTGTAGATCGACCGGAAAATGATGAACGCCAGCAGTCCAAGCGTGATGCTGACACCAACAAAACCCAACTCTTCACCAACGACCGAAAAAATGAAATCCGTGTGGCGAGTCGGCAAAAAACCCAACTGATTCTGCGTGCCATTGAAAAGGCCCTTCCCAAGGAGGCCGCCTGAACCAATCGCGATTTTTGATTGCATGACTTGATAACCACGTCCCAAGGGATCTCTCTCTGGCTCAAGGAAGGTCAGAATGCGTTCCTTCTGGTAATCCTTGAGAAAGTACCATGAAACAGGCAGGACAAGCACGAATGCCAAAATTAGGCCAATCAACGCTGTCGGACGCAGGCCTCGGATAAAGAGTCCGACGGCGAGGATCGGTAAATAGGTCAGTGCAGTACCCGTGTCGGGTTGTAGTGCCACAAGCCCCATCGGCAGTAGACAGATGGCGCTAGCTTTGAGGATCTGCACGGGTGTCATGTACGCGCTCTCACGCAGCTCTGAAAGATATCGCGCCAACGCCACGACGACGACCATTTTAATGATCTCCGAAGGCTGAATCGTCACAGGCCCGAGCGCAACCCAGCTCTTCGAGCCCGAAACGCTTCGGCCCAGAGCCAGTGTGTAAACGAGCGCGATAAGCGCGAGGACGTAAAGAAAGGGGATATGCTCAGAAAGGACGTGGTAATCGAGTGCAGCGATAACAAAAACGAAAACAACCCCGAGAATCACCCATGCGAGCTGGCGGAGAAAATAGTTCTCCGATTGTTCGTGCATTGTGGAGCTGTATATCTCGATCAAGCTCGTGAAGCATAAAAGCAGAGCGGCGCCAAAGAGAAGCCAGTCGAAATCCTGCCAAAGTCTCTTCGACGCTATGGGTCCGGCCATAATCTGATTAGTTTTTTACCTTCTTGTTTTCGCTGGCTTGAGCGATCTTGGTCAGCAAGTCGCCATCGAACTCGCCCAATTTCTTTTTGTAGTACGTCTCCAGGATAGCGTGCGCAACCGGGGCTGCCGCTTCGCCTCCGTGGCCGCCATTCTCAATGAAAACCGCAACGACGATTTCCGGGTTTCGGTAAGGCGCAAAGCCAACGAACCAGGCATGGTCCTCGAACTCATCGCCTTTGGCCTGGGCTTGCTTGCCGATCACCTGAGCCGTTCCGGTCTTTCCAGCCACATCGAATCCATCAATGCGTGCGCGAGCCCCCGTTCCTCCCGCCTCATTCACCACACCCCACATCGCCCGGCCTACGGTGTCCACCGTAGATTCATGCATCTGATACTGTTCGCTCCGAAGCTCACGAGCGTTGAAGCCAATTTTTTTGATTTCTTCTGGGTTGACGAGGTGAGGCTGCTTCAAGCGCCCGCCCGAAGCCATCCCGCCCATCGCCCACGCCGCCTGCATTGGAGTAACGCTGACCGCGCCTTGTCCAATAGAGACCGAGATCGTCTCGCCGGGATACCACGCTGTCTTGAATACACGCTGCTTCCATTCGGAGGACGGGATCAGTCCTGCATCTTCGCTTGGCAAATCGACACCGGTCTTCCGTCCCAAACCCATCGTCGTGGCATACTTGGAGATCCTGTCGATGCCGAGTTCCTTGCCAACGTTATAAAAGAAAACGTTGCATGAGTTTACGATTGCCTCGTGCAGTCCGACCGTTCCGTGGCCGCCCTTCTTCCAGCAGGCGAACGTATGACCGTAGAAGCTCGCATAGCCGGGGCAAAATACAGTCTGCAGCGGGTTCAGCACGTCGGCCTCGAGGCCTGACGCCGCCATAAAAACCTTGAATACCGATCCTGGCGAGTAATGATTCTGGATTACCCGGTTTTGAAGCGGTTTTCGTGCATCACTGATCAGGTTTCCCCAATCAGCGACAGAGATACGTGTCGCAAATAGGTTCGGATCAAATGAAGGCTTGCTCACCATCGCCAGCACCTCACCGGTCCTCGGATCAAGGGCCACAGCTGCGCCCGTCCGCTCTCCGATCAAATCTTCCGCAGCGCGTTGAAGGTCGAGGTCGAGAGTCGTGAATAAATCGTTGCCAGCGATTGACGGCTCTTCAAGAAGCTTGCCCATCTCCCGACCGAAATTGTTCACGATGATACGCTTAAAGCCATCCTTACCACGAAGGACGCTATTGTACTGGCGCTCCAATCCTGCCTTACCGACTTGGTCCCCCGGCTTGTAATCCAGGAATTCTGGACTTATCAATTCGGCTTCAGTAACTTCACCGACATAGCCGAGAACGTGAGCCCCCATTTCAATGCCCAAATATCGCCGCCTCGGCTGAACCTCAACGCTAATTTCGGGGAGTTCGTAACGATGTGCCTTCACAAATGCAATGTCAGCAACAGATACATCTTCTTTCAAAACAATTGGACGGAACTTCGGATCACGGCGGCGACGATTGATTCGTTCAAGCAAATCTTCAATAGAAATCCCCACGCCCGGACTCAACATTGCCGCGGTCTGTTCAAGCGTATGAGGGCTGCTTTCACGAATGAGAACAATATTGTAGGAAGGTCGATTGTCGGCCAGCACGCGGCGATAACGGTCGTAGATTCGGCCTCGAGGTGCAAGAAGCGTGATGTCCCGCACGCGGTTCTGTTCAGCGCGCTCTGCATAATAGGTAGATTTTACGATCTGATGGTTCCAGAAGCCAAAGAAGAGAACCAGCAGCGCTGCAGTGATCACATACCCAATAAAGCTACTTCGCCAGCGCAGGAGCTCAGATTCTTCACGTTGTCGCATTACTCCACCGATCGTAATACCCAAAGAGACCTAATCCGAGCAGTGTATTTAATGTCGCCGATAGTAGCCATCCACCGAAAGCGCCCCCAAAAGGCGTGCTCGACGTTGAATTGACCATCAGCCCTAAGATAGTAACCAGAAGGCCGTCTCCGAGGGTAAACAAAAATAGTGCAAAAACTCGAGTAATCGGCTGATCGACATTGAACTTCGAACCCGCAACAGCTGCCAAAAACCCAATCAAAGTCTTACTGAATCCGTTAGTTCCCAGGATAGCACCGGACAGGCTGTCCTGCATGAGACCGAGCGCACTCCCAATGCCGACCGATGCAATCGGCCTACCCATCGTGAAGCCATAATACACCGAACAGATGAGTGGTAAGTCAAAATAACTAAAGGCTTTAAACTTCAGCGAAAGTATCCCCTGGAAAATCACGACCGTTATCAGCGCGACAATAAATTTTCCTACTATTCCAAACGTGCTGATGCGTCGCATCGGGTAAGCCTTTAGGGGACCGGGGATTCTTGTGTTGGATCGATAACATCAACTGCATCAGGGTGATCCAAAATGCAGATGACTTCCTCAAGACGCCCCAGGTCAGCGGCCGGACGGACTTGAACAGCCTTGAAAAGTCCCCGACGCGGACCGATCAACGAAATTGTACCCACCGGCAACCCCTTGGGATAAATGCGATCCAAACCAGAAGTGATAAATACGTCTCCCTCTTTCAAATCATTGTCATCATCAATGTAATCCAACTCCAACTCTTGCCCGCCCGTCCCCTTGACTATTCCTTGCCGCCGGGTGGACTGGTGCATCACGCCAACTCCGCTCTGCGAATCGAGAACCAACTGAACGATTGAAAAGAAATTACTCGAATGAATGACGCGACCTACTATTCCCTGCGGTGTCATCACCGCTGAATCCGGCTTCACCCCGTGCGACACTCCCTTATCGATGGTGACCGTCTGATTCGTCCGGGCGGGATCGCGACCGATTACTCTTGCCACAATAGTCTTGCCGATGCCTGATTCCTGAATGGACAGCAGTTTTCGCAACCGCTGGGATTCAAGGATATCCTCATGTTGCTTTTCGAGTTGCATCCGAAGCTCGTCAACTTCCGCTTTTAGCCCCTCATTCTCACGATGAAGACCGACGAGAGCGAAATAGTTTTCCCAAACATGGGTAACGCCGTGGAGAGTCCGGTCGACCAATTTCTCCACCGGCGCAAGAGAATCCACCATCCAGACTCGGATGAAGCTGGTGTTAATTCGTCGGCTGGCCTGAAAAGAGATGAGACCAGTATGAATGATCATCGCCACACCGAGTGCGATCCAGACAGATCTCTTGGAAGTGTCAACTGTCCTACTCATAACCACAGCCCTCTCCCCTTTGGGGAAAGGCTAGTCTGCCCAGCACTTCAGTTAATCGCTATCTTTCTCAACAAATCAAAATCACTTAACATCTTCCCCGTTCCGAGCACTACGCACGACAGCGGATTTTCGGCCAGCGTTACCGGCAAGCCTGTTTCCTCGCGTATCCGCCTATCGAGATTCTTAATCAGTGCCCCGCCGCCAGCAAGAACAATACCGCGATCGGCAATATCAGCTGAAAGTTCGGGTGGCGTTCGCTCCAAAACGACGCGTATGGAATTGATGATGATGTTAATGCACTCATCAAGCGCCTCGCGGATCTCTTCGTCGGAAACCATGACGCTTTTCGGCACACCTTCCATCAGGTCGCGACCTTTGATTTCCATCGTCCGAGGCTGATCCAGCGGATGGGCGGATCCGATCTCGATTTTCACTTGTTCGGCAGTTCGCTCACCGATCAAGAGGTTGTATTTTCGCTTGATGTACTGCGTGATCGCCTCATCCATCTCATTGCCGGCCACCTTATCGGAACGGCTATGGACGATTCCGGAAAGCGAGATCACTGCAATTTCCGTAGTGCCGCCTCCAATGTCGACGATCATGTTTCCAGATGGCTCCGTTACCGGTAGACCCGCGCCAATGGCCGCCGCCATAGCCTGCTCGACCAGATGAGCCTCGCTTGCTTTGGCGCGGTAAGCTGAATCCTGTACGGCTCTTTTTTCGACCTGCGTGATCCCTGAAGGAACGCCAATAACGATTCGGGGATGAACGAGGACCTTCCGGCTATGCGCCTTTTGGATAAAGTAGGTCAGCATCTTTTCCGTTACCGTGAAATCCGCGATGACTCCGTCCTTCATCGGCCGGATAGCGACTATATTGCCGGGCGTGCGGCCAAGCATGTCCTTAGCTTCCTTCCCGACGGCCTCTACCTGGTTCGTCACCTTGTTGATGGCAACAATAGATGGCTCATTGACCACGATGCCGCGACCTTTGGCATAGACCAGAGTATTGGCGGTACCTAGATCTATCGCCAGATCGCTGGAAAACAAACTAAACAGCGGACGAAAGTTCATGGAAATATTTGGGCTCCTTATTCTTTCGAGGAGAATCTATTCTGACCGACACCAGTAGGCAGTGGGACTGAGACCGAGACGCCGACATCATAACCGAAATCCACAATCCCGAATCCTAATTTCTGCTAACATAATTCAGTTTAACTCCGGGTCTTAGGAGGACTGTCTATGTTGGACTTCATGAGGCGTCAACGCTCGGCCCTTAAATGGGTCTGGGTGATCCTCATTTTCATCTTTAGTGTGACCCTTGTGACGCTATATATCCCGTTTGGCGATCTCCCAAACGTCAGCATCACCAATGACGTCGCTTCAGTTGGGAACGATAGCATTAGTGCACGGGAATTTCAGACCGCTTATCGCAATTACATCGACAGAATGCGGGGTCAACTCACTCCGGAAATGCTTCGTGCATTCCGATTTGAACACCAAATCATGGATGCCCTCGTCATGCGCCATGTGATGACCGAGCAAGCCCGGCGTCTTGGTCTCAACGCGTCGGTCGCCGATATTGAACAGAGAATCCTTGAAAACCCTGCATTTCGCGAGGCCGGCAACTTCATCGGGCGGGCTCGCTATCAAGCCATTCTCGCCCAGAATAATCTCACGATCGAGGAGTTTGAGTCCGGTGTTCGGGATGACATCATGACAGACAAACTCAAAAGTTTCGTCACGGCGGGCGTAACTGTGAGCGACAAAGAGGTCGAAACCGAGTACAAACGCCGCAATGAAAAGGCCAAACTCGACTACTTCGTCATTGATCCCGCGAAGCTCGACGACAAGGTTACCCTCACCGACCAGGACAAGCGCGATTATTACGAGAAAAACAAGGCGAAGTACAATGTGCCAGAAAAGCGTCAGGCCAGGTACATCTTCGTGGAAACTGTCAAGATGCGCTCCCAAGTGACGGTAAGCGATAGTGAGTTGCGGCAGTATTACGAGCAGCACCAATCCGAATATCGGCTTCCTGACCGCGTGTCGGCGCAGCACATTCTCTTCAAGACCCAAGAAAAGAAGCCTGAGGAAATCGCAGCGATCCGCCAGAAGGCGCGCGACGTGCTTGAGCGCGCAAAGAAAGGCGAAGACTTCGAAAGTCTTGCAAAGCAGTTCTCCGAAGACACTTCGGCAGCAAATGGAGGCGATCTCGGCTCCTTCACTCGGGGTCAGATGGTCCCTGAATTTGAGCAAGTGGCGTTCAGTCTCGCTCCGGGAACTATCAGCGATCTCGTCCAGACGCAGTTCGGCATCCATATCATCAAAGTTAGGGAGAAACAGGAAGCGCGAAACCGTCCATTTGAAGAACTGAAGGAAGCCGTCCGGCCGATAGTATCGACCCGGAAAGCCGAACAGAAGGTCAGCGATGTGGCGCAGCAAATTGCCGTTGAACTGGTCAGCAATAAGGACCTGAATGCTGTAGCGCAGAAATTTGGAGTAGAGGTGAAAGAAACGGGGTTGGTGGAGCCGGGGCAACAAATTCCGGAACTCGGAAACGCGGCGGAACTGGAGCGACGCATGGCCATGATGGCCAAGGGTGAGATCGGAACTGCGATTCCCGTGGAACGTGGCTACGTCGTCCCGATGCTCACTGAAATCGCGCCCGCGCATCCGGCTTCATTCGAAGAGGCCCAGACGAAAGTGGCCACCGATGTCAAGGCGGAGAAGGTACAGTTGCTCGCCACCGAAAAGGGCAATCAGGTTCAAGAACTAATCAAGGCGGGAAAAGATCTGGCTACAGCCGCAAAGGCCGTCGGCGCGGAAATCAAAACCAGTGAGTTACTCACAAGAGGTGCCTCTGTGCCCGATTTCGGCCCCATCGCCGAATTCGACAAAGAGATCTTCTCATTGCCGATTGGTAAAGCGGGTACACCCTCAACAATTTCGGGTAAGACCTTCGCCTTTAGTGTAAAGGAACGCCAGGAGATCAATCCGGAAGAAATGAAAAAGTCCATGGAGACGGTCCGAACCGAAGTGGTGCCCGGAAAGCGCGAGCAGTACTTTAGCGCATATATCCAGGAAATCCGCAAAAAGATGGAAACGAACAAGGAAATCCGGATCAACGAATCCATTTTGACCCAGATCGCGCAAACGATCGTGTAGCCGCGGCCCTCGCGCGAGGGAGAGGCCGTCGTTTACACGCCGATAATTTCCGCCAATTCTTTGACGGCGGCTGCGGACTTCTGGAGAGCCGCCCGTTCTTCCAAAGTCAAATTGATCTCGATGACTTGCTCAATCCCACGCTCGCCAAGCTTGACGGGAACTCCAACGTAAAGGCCGTTGATTCCGTATTCACCCTCGAGGTACGCGGCGCATGGAAGAATCTTTCTGCGATCGTTAAGGATCGCATCGACCATTTCGACGATGGCGGAAGAAGGTGCGTACCAAGCGCTCGTCTTCAAATATCCGACAATTTCGGCGCCGCCATCACGGGTGCGCTGGACGAGACGGTCGATGGTTTCTTTCGGAAGAAGTTCGGTAATTGGAATTCCGGCGACGGTGGAATACCGCGGCAGCGGAACCATTGTGTCTCCGTGGCCGCCAAGAACAAACGCGTGAATGTTCTCGACCGAAACGTTTAATTCCATTCCTATGAAAGTCCGGAACCGTGCGGAGTCCAGAACGCCAGCCATTCCGATGACGCGCTCTTTGGGAAACCTGCTCACCCGGTATGCCGTCTGCACCATCGCATCCAGAGGATTACTGACAACAATAATGGTGCATTTGGGTGAATTTTTAACGACCTGCTCGGTAACCCCCTTCACGATGCCGTAATTCGTTCGCAGTAGATCGTCCCGGCTCATTCCCGGCTTGCGCGGAATACCGGCGGTAATCACGACAATATCCGAGTCGGCTGTGTCCGCATAGTTGTTGGTTCCAGTAAGCTTGCAGTCGTAGCCCTCGATCGGACCGGACTCCGCGAGGTCCAACGCTTTCCCTTGCGGTACTCCCTCGATGATATCGATGAGTACGACGTCGGCGAGTTGCCTGTCGACGATCCTCTGGCCTGTCGTGGCGCCGACATTGCCGGCGCCAACAATGGAAACTTTCCTTCTCGCCATTACATGTTCTCCACAACCGCTCTTGCAAATTCAGAAGTTTTGAGTTTAGTTGCACCGACCATCAAACGCTCGAGGTCGTAGGTTACCTTTCCCTGCTGGATTGTCTTGGCGAAGCCCCGCTCAATCGCCTGAGCGACATCCTTCCAGCCCATGTACTCAAACATCATACAGCCGGACAA
>QHXC01000396.1 GCA_003222815.1 Acidobacteriota bacterium
TAACTGGAGACGGCCATTGCCGCCCAGTCGAGTGAAATCCAGTCCGGGCCAGCGCAGTTGAGCGTTGCCCGTGGCGCGGCTCGCAACTGTGACGGGAAGTTTCAACATCTTTGAAATGTTTGCGAGTTCCGCGACGTCGAGCCGGACGTCGACGCTGCTTTCACCCGCATTAAGGGCGAGAGCCACGTCCGCAGCGCCGCTAACGGACAGGTCCGGTGACCGAGCCCGAAAAGAATTCAGCCGCGCTCGCTGGCCCGCGAAGTCGTAGACCACGTCTGCGTCAAGCGCGATTTGGCCGATCATTTCAGCGGTCAGATTTTCACTCTTGAGGTGGCCGGCCGCTTTCAATTCCTTGGGACGACCCTTGACGGAAGCATCGACATTGAGATCGCCTTCAATTTTTTGCGCGGCAGACAGGTACTGACTCGCTGGTTTGAGGTGAATGTTACTGACTATCGCCAAATCCAGACGTGGATCGTTCAGGTTCTCGACGGTTCCCCTAATTTCCACATCCGCCACACTACTCGACAAGTGCGCGCGGCGTACGTCCAGCGCCTCATTGCGCTGCTTCAGCGACGCCTGAGCGTCGATGTTTTCTACCGTCAGTATCTTTCCCTTGTAGCGCACCTCTCCGGCCTGCCGAGTCCTAAACTGAATTTCCTGCTCTCCGGTTAATCGGCTGCCATCCACTGCCAGATCCCAGAGGGGAAGCCTGACAAGGGCATTCTGAGAGCGATCTTCAAAAGCAAGTGAGCCGCCGGTGGATCTCATCTTCAAGATCAACCAGTCGATTGCTCCTCCTGTCGTGGTTGTGGAGCTGGGGATATTGTCGCGGCCCTGCTCATCGATGACGATTTGGATTTTGGGATTCGTGATGACGAAATCTTCGACTCGGTAGCGGCTGTGAATGAGATCGGACAACGCGATGCCGGCTGTAAAATGATCGGCCGCAAACAAGCTCGGAAGATTCGGGGCAGAAGCGCTCCGGATTGATGCTCGACCTGTGGAAATACGGAAGGTCAGGAGGCTGTAGTCGAAGTCGACGGCCTCAAGAATGACCCCCTGCTTCGCGAGGATTTTGCGGACCTGTTCAAAGGCCAGACGTTTTGCCGTGGATGTCTGAAGCAGGGCAATGGCGACACCCAGGAGCAGACCGATAACGCCAGCGACGACGACAATGACACGGAGAACCAGCCGATTTCGCATTGTCCCGTTTCGGAAGCCTGAATGCTATCGCACGGCGCGAAGAAGAGATCTCACCTTGGCCGATTCCGGGGCGTCTGGAGCAAGCTTGAGAAATGTCTGGAAACTTTCATACATCTTGTCCGGCCGCTTCAGCTCGCTGTAGGCAAGACCTGCATAGTAGTATGCGTAAGCATTGTCCGATTTCCGCGCGATCGCATCATTCAAGTCGTTGATCGCTCCCGGATAGTCGTGCTTCGCTAGTTTCAGCATGCCTGAATAGAGTGGGACATCGGGATTATCTCCATTAATTTCCCGAGCACTGTTCAAAGATTCTTCTGCCCTGTCGAATTGCTTCTTCTGAATAGAGACACGCGCGACACCGACTTTCACAGAGTCCGAGGTAGGCGCCAGGTCTTGAGCCCGAGACAATTCGGCATCGGCTTCATCCAGCTTGCCCAACGAGAGGCGGGCCAGACCTAGATATTCGTGCGCCCGGGCATTCTCACTCTCAGCCTGAACGACCTGCGCCAATACCCGTTCAGCGTCTGCGTACTTCTTTGCGTTGTAGAGCTCAATCCCGCGCTCCAAATCTGCTTCCTGGTAGGCGAGAACTGCCGAAACTAGAACCAGAATTGCAACGGTTGCGTTGATCAATCGTTTCATTTCTTTCCTCAAATCTGATTTCTTTAGTCATTGTAACATTGGGTCCGATCGAACAAGTCAACGCCGTTGGGACGAATGTTGAACAAAAACGTATTCCCCTCCTTGCAACCCTGTTCCAAGAGGGGAATCCGTTGTCTCTCCCCTGTGTCCAGCCCCGATGAACTTCAGCGGACGTGTGGCCCAGGCGCCTTGAAGATGCGCTTTGGCATCTTCACGTGAACTCCGAGATTAGGTTTATCGACAAGCTGTGTGACCGCAACATTCCCGGCAACGCTGACGAGTTGATACGCCTGATGCTTCGTGAGTCCCTTCGTGCTCGACAGAAAATCCACCATCTCTTGAATCGCGGTCCTCGTCGCAACCATCAAATCCGGATCGGCTGCCATGCTGATGAAATCGGCGGCCGTTTCCGCACGCGGCCACGCAAGCTTCATGCCTTTACGCACAGTGAGCTGAATGCGGCCGCGGAGCGACGTTTCAATTGCAGTCTGATCGACTTCACCATCACCTTGCGCGGCATGCCCGTCCCCAATTTCGAACAATGCTCCGTGAACGAACACAGGAATGAGCAGTGTCGATCCCGCAACGAGCTCTTTATTATCCAGATTGCCCGCATGCTTGCCCGGCGGATTGCTGCTCAGTCGGCCGAGTTCCGGAGCCGGCGCGACTCCCATGCTGCCAAAAAAAGGACGCAGCGCAACGGTGATTTGCGGAAACAACTCGGCTGTCATGGTCTTCTTGTCGAGGGCGATGATCTTTATCGAAGCGCCACGATCGCAGTTCTCGGGCATCAATCCGCTGCAGCCGTTGTATCCGTAATCGATCGCGAGATCGATAGAGAGTATCTTCACTTCCAGCGCGTCGCCCGGCTCTGCGCCTTCGACGTAAACCGGACCCGTTAGAATATGGGCGCCCGGTCCGCGTTTGTCTCCGGTAAGTTCACTAACGATGGCCTTCAGCGAATCCTGGATCTTGTTGTCTGGTACTCCAGCTCTGGAGAGTCCCTCTGGATTATTGGTCAGTAGCGTGTCGACATCGATGATGTCGCCCGACGCAATCCGCAGCGCCGGCTTCGCTTCAGACCAATAATAACCGTAGGTAACGGTGGACGGCGTCGCCTCCAGGCGGTGTGTCTTTGGCTCGAGTCTTTGTCCGCCAGCGGTCGTGACCAGGATGCCGAGACCCGCGATACCCGCAATGATCATATGGCGCATTCAGACTCCTTTCAGGGCGCAAGCGCTTACTTGCCAACCATGCGTCGAGCGTCTTTCTCGTTTTCTTGGCCGTAAGCTTTCTAACCGCCTTCTGGGTTGCGACAAGACATTTACCTTCGACCAGGATTTGAAAACATTGAACACATTTGAATTGCTTTGATCCAACACGCTGGTCGATTATATTTTCACGCTACAATGCCGGTGCACTATGCGTTTTGAGGGGGCTATATGAATAAGGCCTATCGAACCAGGATCGCAGGTTTTTTGTTTCTGCTCGCCGTGGCGATGCTGCTTAGTGTCCCAGCGTTTGCCCAACCCGCTCGTCCGCAAAACCCGCCCGATATTTCCGGGGAATGGCGCCTGGAGAGCAACGAAGATCCAGGCCAGCTAGGAGCCCTGGGACAGCCACCACTGGGCGACTATCTTGGGATTCCGTTCAACGATGCCGGCCGGCTACGAGCCGAGACCAGTGCGGAGTCGATCTGGGGAACACCGGAGTATCAGTGCAGACCTCACTCGGCTCCTCACCAGTGGCGCGGCCTCGGAGGAGCGCGCATCCTCAAGGAACAAGACCCCCTGACGCGCGACGTCAGAGCGTATCACATTCAGTTTATGCGGTCTTTGGACTGGCCGATTTACATGGACGGGCGGCCGCATCCGCCAGCCTATGCACCCCACAGCTGGACGGGCTTCTCGACCGGAGAGTGGGTTGGAAACACCCTGAAGGTCACGACTACCCATCTCAAAGATGGTTACCTCAAGCGCGGTGGCCCGCAAACCACCGACATGTATACCATGACCGATTACATCACGAGGCACGGCGACATCCTGACAATCATCACCGTTGTGGACGACCCCATTTATCTGGACGAGCCATACGTTCAATCGACGACTTATGTGAGCGACCCGACTGCGAGCGTGCCCCTGGAGACCTGCAACGCCTCGTCTTTCGCCGAGAATGGAGGGACAGACCGGCACCATGTACCGCACTTCCTGCCTGGCCAGAACACAGCTCTGACCGAGTGGCTGAAGGTGGAGGATTGGGTACCCGTAGAGCCAACACGGGGTGGCGTGAAGACCCTGTATCCCGAGTACCGGTCGACGTTGAATGGTTCGGCCAGTGTCAACAGCCTGAGAGTCCCGTTTTCCCACTCGGCCGTTTCGGTCGATAAAAGAATCGCTGACCAAAGCCCCAGAGACGGAGAAGTCCACGTTCTACCGGTGCAAGGGAACATCTACATGCTGGTAGCCGACGGCATTAACATCACCGTGTCCGCCGGTGAAGATGGCGTCCTGCTGGTGAATACGGGTTCGGCCCAGATGTCCGATAAGATTCTGGCGGCCCTCAACCAACTGGCCAACGCGGTCGTGGCTCCGCCCACTACCAACAAATGTTCCGGGCCGAATTGTCCCGGGATTCAGTTTGGGTGGGCGAGTCCGTACATGAATGCGATCATCAGTTCCCCGGCTCCCGCGAAGCCTCTTCGCTACATCATCAACACCAGTGCGGCGTCGGACCACATTGGCGGAAATGAGAAGATCGCCACCACGGGTTTCTTTCCCCGTGGCGGCGGATTCGGCGGGGCCGCCCCAAACGTGGGACGGATTGCATCAGTCATTGCGCATGAAAATGTGCTCAACCGGATGAGCGCGCCGGCGGGCAAAGAGGCGCCCACTCCGGAGCGTGCGTGGCCGACAGATACTTATTTCGACGAATTCTATAAGCTCCCGGCGTACTTCAACGGTGAAGCGGTGATCGTCTATCACGAGCCCGAGGCAAACACGGACGGCGACAGCATCGTGTTTTTTCGTCACTCGGAAGTCATCAGCGCCGGTAACATTTTTTCAACCGTCAGCTATCCCCTCATCGACGTGGAGAAGGATGGCAGTATTCAAGGCGTGATCAAAGGCCTGAATCACATTCTCGATCTGGCCGTTGCCGAGTACAGGGCGCAAGGCGGCACGTGGATTATTCCGGGTCGCGGCCGGCTTTCGGATACGGCCGACCTCGCTTCGTACCGCAACATGCTCACGATGATTCGCGACCGCGTTCAGGACCTGATCAGCAAGGGCATGACGCTCGAGCAGGTGAAGGCCGCCCGGCCGACGATGGACTTTGATGGGCGCTACGGTTCGAATACCGGTTCCTGGACGACCGATATGTTTGTCGAGGCAGTGTACCGGAGCCTCAAGGGGAAAAAATAATGCGCAGAATGTTTCTTCTCGTCATTGCCGCAGCCTTGTTGGGCGGTACTGCGGCGTACGCTCACCATTCCTATGGTGCGACTTACGACGTCTCTCAAGAAATCAAGCTCGAAGGGAAATTGGTGCAGTTTGTGTACCGCAATCCGCATTCGTTCGTTCACGTCCAGGCTCCGGACAAAAACGGAGTTTCGCAACGGTGGGCTGTGGAATGGAGCGGCACCGCCCAGTTGAGCAATCAGGGAGTGACGCGAGAGTCGCTCAAAGTCGGGGATGAGATCATCATCGTCGGGCGCCCTTCGCGCGTTCCAGGCGAGTACAGGTTGTTGATGGTTACCTTGAAGCGGCCACTGGATGGATTCACCTGGGGTACACGTCAGGGTGAAGCAGTCGATTAGAAGGAATCGTGCACTGAGGAAAACGTAATGCGTTTCAAGACCTCCGGTATCATCGCGGTGCTCGTCCTTACGCTGCCGGCTCGCATAGACGCACAGCGAGGAGGCCGCGGCGGGCCGCCGCCCACCGCGCGCCAGGCTGCCGCGATCGATCTAACTGGTTACTGGGTTTCCGTTATTACCGAAGATTGGAAGTTTCGCATGGTCACGCCGAAAAAAGGCGTGTACGACACCCTTACTTTGAATGCCGAAGGCCGCCGCATCGGGGATACGTGGGACCCGGCTAAGGACGAAGCAGCCGGTCAACAGTGCAGGGCTTACGGGGCCGCCAACATTATGCGCCTTCCCGGACGCCTGCACATCACCTGGGAAAACGACAACACCCTCCGTATCGACACGGATGCCGGAACCCAGACCCGACTGCTCCTTTTTGGCGCGTCGCCCGCGCCTGGCGGAGAGCCAACCTGGCAGGGACATTCCGTCGCCGAGTGGGAATATGCACCCGGAGGACGAGGAGGTGGACAAGCGCGAATGGGTAATCTGAAAGTGGTGACCACCAATTTGCGCCTGGGCTATGTACGCAAGAACGGCGCCCCTTACAGTAAGAATACGGTCGTGACCGAGTACTACGACCTCAACACGCTTCCCAACAGTGATCAATGGCTGACCGTGACAACAAAAGTCGACGATCCCCTTTATTTCAGCCGTCCTTACTTAACGAGTTCGGATTTCAAGAAGCTTCCGGATGCCTCGGGCTGGAATCCCACCCCCTGCTCGGCAAGGTGATACTTCGGCGACGATCGCTAACGGCGTTCAAAGACACTCCGCATCACGGTTAAAAGATTCTCGTGTGAAATGAAGGATTCTTGGGAACTCAGACCCCAGACTTGGTGAGCCATCGGGCGACGGCGCTGAGTCCCGCCTGCACGAGGCCGGACGAAGATGCGTCGGTCCACCAGTCGGGATTGGACTCGAGGCCGGAAAACGAGGCTTCCACGTCACGTTTCGCTCGCGCGAGTTGCAAGGGCAAAGCCGGATCGATGGGCCGGGGCTCGGCGGCCTGCTTGAGCTGGGCCAGCATCTGCTGCGGCTGCTTCATGTCCAGCATCGAAATAGGAGAGGCGCAGTGCGTGCAGGCCGAAGTAGTTGCAAGATCGATTGGCGCCCCACAATTGGAGCAGCTCACGGTCTGGATATTCTGTCGCAGCTCCTCGATTTGCTGGGGCGAGAGCGGGCGGATGAAGTTCTTCTCTTTCAAGAATTCGAAAAACCGGATGAATCGTCCGTGCTCCTTGTCGCACCGCCAGTAACTGAAGCGCGTGCTTCGCTGCAAATCGTGCGTCGGCAGCAGGCAAGCCGCGCATCGGGGACACTTGAGCACATTCGAAAGCGACGCTTTGCCGGGATGCTCACCGATGAATTTCATCAGCTTGAGCGTCGAGGCAGGAGATAATTGCAGGCTTTCGTACCTGTCGAACCAGAAGGCCTGACAGCCCGTGCACAAATCGATCGCGACGGGCGTGCTCACGCGGCTGTCGAGCGTCATGGCGGCCATTTCTGCAGCGCAGTTTGGGCAGTTCACGGAAATTAGTATCCCGCCGTGCCAT
>QHXC01000397.1 GCA_003222815.1 Acidobacteriota bacterium
CGCCAGGCACGGAGCGATACCACGATTGCGGTGGTTCCAACTGTGGCGGCCAAGCGGGGAATCCTGCCCTGTGTGGCGCCGGCGAACCGTATCCCGGGAAGCGAAGGGGCACGGCTTTGCCCCAGCAGCCCGATTAACAGTAGGGGGTCCTATGGGACCTATACTGTAACGCCGAACGCGAAAATCGTTCCCTTCTTCCAGTATTATCCGAACCCCAACGGCCAGATCTTCAAGAACCGCTTCACGGACGATGACCTGTACATCGGGGAATTTTTGGGGTCGCCGAAAAACGTCATCCGCCAAGATTTCTTCATGGGCCGGCTGGATCACCAGCTCACGGCTTCGACCAGTATCTTTGGCCGGTACCAATTCGACGATGACACCAACTCCGCTCCACAAGTGGTGGGAAACATCGAAGAACAGAACCGTGCGCGCCGGCAGTATATGACGCTGCAAGCTAACACGGTTTATACGCCGACGTTACTCAATGCCGTCCGGGTCGCCTTTAATCGTTCGGCTCAATTCTCGGACGCGGTGGCAACCAGCGAACTGGCCAGGACGCTCACCTTCGTCCCAGGCAAGATCATGGGAACGCTGACCGTCGGCGAGGAGCGTGGAACCCCCACGATTGACGAGGTCGGATCGGACACCAACTTCCCGCGGTTCTGGGTGTACAACCTCTGGGAGTTCGGGGATGATCTGACCTACCTGAAAAACCGGCATAACTTCAAATTCGGCGGCGTAGCCCGGCGTATCCAAAATAACAACACTGTCCAGTCGGAAAGTAGAGGCCAATTCACCTTTCAGAACATCGAGGACCTCATCCTGGGTAAACCGAATCTTTTCGGTGGGGTGCCGCTCGGGGAGGAGGGCTACAAGGGCATCCGCCAGACCATGCTCGGGTTCTATATACAAGATGACTTCAAGATGAGCCCGCGGCTCACCATGAACCTGGGACTGCGCTGGGAGACGACGACCGACCCAACGGAATCGAACCACCAGGTCTCGAATCTGCTCGATATCCGGGATGCGAAGGAGACGGTCTATCCGGCGATTGACGCGTTTTTCAAGACCTTGGATAAGAATTTCCAGCCTCGGTTTGGCTTCGCCTGGCAGGTGAACAGCAAGGCCACGCGGGTCGTGCGCGGTGGGTTCGGAATCTACCACGACCTGATCGTTCCATTTGCGTTCAACCAGCAAACGTCCAAGTATCCACCTTTCTTCCATCGCCTCCGAGTCCGTGATGCAAACACCCTGGCCTCGACCTTCCCGAATGCTTCCTCCTTGCTCACGGTTGCAAACACCGCCGCCGTTCAGATGGAACCGATCTGGCCAACCATGCCCGCCGGCACCAAATACAACTACAGCCTGGCGCTCCAGCAACAGTTGGGTCAGCGGAGCATGCTGGAAATCTCCTATGTCGGCTCCCAGGGCCGGCACATCACGCGCTACATCCAGCTCAATTACCCCAACTACGAAATCGTGCAAGGGCAGAAGTGGTATCCCGCAAGGGGTACGACGGCCGCCAACTGCTTCGGACCGACGCCGGCCCTGGCGTGCAGTTCACTCAACATCACGCGCCGGAACCCGAACTGGGACCGCATCCGGACGAAAACCAACGACAGCAACTCCCACTACGACGGCCTGCAAACGAAGCTGATTCGCCAGGCCGCTGCCGGGGTGCAATTTACTTTCGCTTACACCTTCTCCAAGGTCATGGACCAGCAGGGCGGCCTGAATAACGGCGACAACGGGCAGAGGGACCCATCCACCAGCCTGGATCCGGACGATTCGGCACGGGAATGGGGGCGTGCCGCTCATGACGCCACTCACGTCTTCTCCTCAAGCGTCACCTATCCGTTCCCCTTCCGCTTTAACAGTGGCGCGGTCTCGGCGCTGCTCGGCGGATGGGAGATCTCGGGTACCTCCTTGGTCATGTCCGGACAGCCGGTGACACCCCAGTTAATGTTTGATTATTCTCGAACGGGAAACTCCGGCGCCGCCGACCGGCCCGATCTGGTTCCGGGCAGGAGCTTGAACCCGACGCAAGGCGTTGGCTCAAACGGGATACAGTTAGGAACCGCGGAGCACTGGTACGATCCCTATGCATTCGCGCTGCCGAATCCGTTGGGATTGCGTACTCCGGTTCCAGGCTTCCTCGGGAATGTGGGGAGAAACACCATCATCGGACCCCACCTGGTGAATGTTGACTTCGCCCTCTTCAAGCGGTTCAACATCAAGGAGAATAAAAATCTCACGTTCCGAGCCGAGTTCTTCAACGTTCTCAACCACGCCAATCTCGGCCAGCCGAACTTGCAGCCGATCCTTCAAGACGGCTCCTATAACGATGCCGGAGGCAGAATTACAACGACAAGCACCCATAACCGGGAGATTCAATTCGGCCTGAAATTGGTCTTCTAGGTCCCTCTTGGCGGCGAGAATGTTCACAGCGCGGCAAGCCGCAACCAAAATCTGTGCCGCGAATTGCGCGAATGGGTCATTCGCGCAATTCGCGGCAAAAGAATCTTCGCAAAAATCCAAGAAACCCGCGATTAGTAGTACAAAATGGTCAAATTTCGCAAAGCCAAGCAAACGCGGGCTTTAGCCCGCGCCTGGTTCGTGGTATGAGGCACGCTCGCTACGTCTAGGCTTCCGGATTCCCTTCCTGGAACAGGTGGGGAATCCGTTCTTGTTCAACATTCGTCCCACAAGCGAGAGCACGAATCAGTCCTGCTTTTCTTCTAATTCTGCCCACCGCGCATAGAGCAGATCCACGATTCTTTGGGCCTCTTCAATTTCTGCGGAGACGGCGAGGAGGCGGGGGCCGTCGCTGGCGATTGCAGGATCCTGTAGGGCAGCGCGTTTGGCTTGAAGAGTCTGCTCGGCTGCGGCGATGCGATCTTCAATGGTTGCGAATTCGCGGGCTTCAATGTAGGACAGCTTCCGTTTTGTGACGGAGGAGCGCGGTGTGTCGGCGGTATTCCGCGCGGGCGCCGTTTCTGTCGCCTTTGATTCCTGGGACCGCTGCCAGGTTTCGCATTGCGAGTAGTCGGCGAACTGTTCCGCATTGCCGAGGCCATCGAGCCCAAGCAGGATTGTGGAAATCCGGTCCATCATATAGCGATCGTGCGTAACCATCACGAGAGCGCCGCTAAATTCCAACAGGCTTTCCTCCAGTACTTCCAACGTCGGGATGTCGAGGTCGTTGGTGGGTTCATCCAACAGCAACACATCGGCAGGTTGCAGCATGAGCTGCGCGATCAAAACTCGAGCTCGCTCGCCGCCGGATAGCCTGCCGATTGGCTGATTGAGAGATTCGCTCGAAAAGAGAAAGCGAGCGGCCCACGAGGCAACATGAATCACGCGGTCCTCATAAACAACCGAATCGGCATCCGGAGCGAGAGCACGCTTGAGAGTAACGTCCGGATCCAGTTCCCGAGTTTGGTCGAAATACACGATGCGCAATTGATCCGCTCGCCGGACTTTCCCGCGCGTTGGCTGGATATCGCCGCGAAGCAGGCGCAGCAGCGTGGTTTTGCCGCTGCCATTCGGACCGTCGAGGCCTATTCGCATTCCAGGCTTGATCATCAGATGAATGCCTGTGAACAACGGCCGGTCAGCAAATGTGTATTCAACGTCCTCGAGCTCAATCAACTGTTTCGTCCGCCTGTCTGTGGAAGAAAAATCAAAATTGGCGGTGCCAACGCGGCTTCTCGTATTTAGCTCGGCGAGCTCGCCGATCATCTCCTGAGCGTTTTCAATTCGGGCCTTGGCTTTGGTGCCCCGGGCTTTCGGGCCGCGGCGCAGCCATTCGATTTCAGTATGGACGCGATTGGCGAGCGACTCGTGCCGCTTGCCTTGAGCATGGAGGTAGTCTTCCTTCGCCTGGAGAAAGCTGCTGTAGTTTCCCTTCACACGCAGTAAGCCCTCTTCGTAAATGCGGTTGAGTTCGACTAACTCGCTGGCGACATGTTCGAGCAGGTAACGATCGTGACTCACTGCGACGCAGGCGAACATTCCAGTCTGAAGAACTGTTTCGAGCCATTTGATCCCGGCAAGATCCAGGTGATTGGTGGGTTCATCGAGAAGCAGAATATCCGGCGCCCGGACGAGACCTTCAACAATCGCGAGCCGTTTGCGCCATCCCCCAGACAACGATGTCGGCTGAACCTGGAAGTCCGTGAACCCAGCGCGGCCTAAGGTCTCGGCCATTAGCGATTGGCGTTCCGGTTCAGGCACTGCCGCCCGCTCCATCGCGTCCTCAACAATGGATTTCACTGTTTGGCCCGCCGCAAAGTCGGAGTCCTGCGCAACATAGCTAAACCGCGTCCGCTTACGTACCGCGACATCACCAACATCGGGTTTTACTCGGCCTTCAAGAATCTGGAGCAGTGTGGACTTACCCGCACCGTTGGGACCGATCAAACCAATTCGGTCACCTTCCGACACGGTGAACGAAATCTTTTGAAACAGCGGGGCGATCCCGTACGTCTTCGATATCTGTTGCGCGTTGATGATAGGAGGCATTCCTTTAGAGAATACCAGCAGCGCTTGAGAAGTCCTTCGCCGCGAATAGCCCGAATGACGCGAATGGGCCGCCCGCGATTACTGCAATGTGGGCAATCCTGTGCGGCCCATTCGCGTCATTCGCGCAATTCGCGGCTATTTTTACGACTTTGACGTGACCTTGGATTCCTACCCCATCCAATATTCCTGCTCCGGCTCCGGCTCGAGTTCGATTTCGACTTGAACCGTGGTGTCGGCCATTACTTCCACGGCTTTTTCAAGAGCTCTGTAACCAAGCTTCCAGACAACAAGGTCGTAAGCGCCTTTCGGCAGCTCCACTTTCGCGGATCCCAAGTCGTCGGTAGATCCCCGATGCGGCCCCAGTCGCACCTCCACATCACGAACCGGAACGTCCGTCTTCTTTTCAGTCACCTTCACGATTAAGCAGAGTTCCGGCGGCGGGACGGCGATAAAACCGAAGGAAGAGGACGTTCTTTCGTGCGCCGATTCGCGTGCTGACGCCGTCAGGGCGACTTCCCAGCAGTGAGTTCCCTCTGCGGCGGGAGCGTCCAGGTCCACTTCGGCCCAATAAAGCGCGCTCGTGCCGGGCCACGGCGTCGGCCCCAACGTTCCGCGTCCGCTTACTTCCGTTTTGTTGTGGATTTCGACGTCCTGGCCTGTCAGTGGACAACCGGCTGAGCACTTGGCCCCAACCTTCATCTTCGCCGAGCGGCCCACTACCAGAGGAGATGGGAGGTCCCACACCGCCAAACTAATTTCGTGAGGCGTGACGTCCTCAGCCGGCATGAACTCAGATCTTAGCGAGAGCGGCTTCCCGTCCCGCGACGCGGCCGAAGACACTGACCCGGGGCAACCCATGCAGACCGAAACCGCCAGCGCACTCGCCCGCGCAGTATAAGCCGGCGATGACCTGCCCTTTGATGTCAATCACCTCACACTTCCGATTTATTTTGAGACCCGTGAGCGAGTCGTGGAGGATGGGCGTGGACCATGCCGCATAGAAGGGCGGCTTTTCGATCTTGTACATCGGGGCCGGCTTGTTGAAGTCGGTATCCTTTCCTGCTGCCACGAAGGAGTTATATCGAGCAACGGTTTCAGTCAGCGCGGCGGCAGGCATAGGTCGATACTGATACGGATTTTTAATTTTCCCGGCCAATTCCGCGAGAGTGTCTGCGCTGAAAAACCAACCGTTCAGATCGACGTTTGGCGGTTTGGGATCCCAGCGTTCCCGCGCCACTCCGTCTGCATCAAAAATTGCCCAGATCGGGCCGCCTCCGTTGGCCTTGCCATCCTTCCCTAAATTTCCGTTAGTTCCCATGCAGGCATGGAGAAAATCAAACCCGGCGTCGAGTTCATTCCAGAATCTCTGACCAAACAGGTTGACCAGAATCACGTCTTGAAAGTTGAGTACAGTGAGGCCCGAAGCTCCCGCTTTATCGAAGATCGGACTCTCGGGATTCCACTTTAAATTCGCGTAACCCCACCTGCACCCGATATGCCGTGTCTTTGTAATAGGGGAGCCGGCGCCGGTATTTTGGTTTGCCGTGGCCCACAACGAGGCTCCAATGCCCATGGCCAGGAGCTCGCCGTCGGCGTTTTGCCGGCTGTATGGTTCACCGGCCACTTGATACTCTTCGGTGAGCCTTGGGTCGAAGATTCTGCGAAACTCCACGTTGCTGGTGTGGCCCCCGGTCGCGATGATAATGCCCTTCCTTGCCCGGATGTTCACTTTTCTGTTATCGACAGTAGCGGTGATTCCGAGAACTCGTCCGCTGGAAGGCGTCTCCCGGATAATCGCCGTCAGCTTGTGCTGCAGAAGGATCTCGACGCCTTTTGCTCTCGCGCTCCTTTCTAGCGATCGAGCAAACCCGGAACCGCCCGTTCCATTGATCGTTTCTCTCAGTTGATTGGAATACACCTGAGTGCTGAAGAGTCGCGGAACGCTTCCCTGCGGAATCGGATTCGGGGCGCGCCTCAGAGTCCCAGGCGCGATGTCGAGAAATTTCACGCCGTTTTCGATCAGGAACTCAAACGTCGCGACGTTTTCATCCGCCCACATGCGAACCAGGTCTCGATCGCTGAATCTGAACTCCTGGTTCTTGTGGTCGGTGTGGTCGAGATAGACCTGGTCCGCCGAATCCGCGATCCCGTACTTCTTCTGCAAACTCGTCCCTCCGCCAAGTGGGACATTACCTCCGCTCAGCATGGAGTGTCCGCCGACATCGGTGTTCTCGTCGATGGCGATGACGGAAACGCCCTGATCACGCGCAGAAATCGCCGCACACAGTCCAGAGGCGCCGGCCCCGGCAATCACGACGTCGGCTTCCCGATCCCATCGCGCCGGGATCTGAGCGTTCGCTTCCTGCAGGCTGAATCCGGCCATTGCCGTGGCGCCGAGGCCAGTGGCAGCGCCTTTCAGAAAACCACGACGATTGAGTGAACTCTTCTTGGGTTTCGCCACGGGTTATCCTCCTTTAATTTGTCTCTCTTTTGATTGCGCCCGAGTGT
>QHXC01000700.1 GCA_003222815.1 Acidobacteriota bacterium
GTCTGGAAAACACTGCTTCGATATTCAACAACGAATCGAAGTGGATCAAATTACGGAAATCTTGGGCAAGGACTGTCGTCTCGATCTGAATCTGAATTCTTAAGTGAGAAGGACAGTGGATGAATCTAAAACCATCACAACGATCCTGATCGATGATCATAAAATGTTCCGGCAAGGAATTCAGTTGCTTCTGGAAAGAGAAGGAATTGGCATTGTCGGACACGCAGCGAATGGACATGAGGGATTGTCGCTTGTTGAGCAGTTACGACCCAACCTGGCGCTGCTCGATGTCGATCTTCCCCTACTGAACGGTATTGAGCTTGCTTCGAGGTTGCGGAAAGAGTGCCCATGGACCGGCCTGATTATGCTAACCGCCTATCGAAACCATGATTATGTCGTGAGGGCACTCCGGGCAGGGGCGATAGGGTACGTCTGGAAGGGGGCTGACTTTTCGGAGCTCGTCATTGCAATCAACGCCGTTTCGCAAGGGCAGGCATTTATATCGCCTGCTGTGTCCAATGGAATCCTATCGAGCTACTTGAAGAACGAAACTGGATTGCTTACGAAAATGGATGTGCTCACTCCAAGGCAACGTCAAGTCCTGCAGTTGATCACCGAAGGACGTAGCAATAAAGAGATCGCTGCGCTACTGAGCCTTTCGGTTAAATGCGTAGAAAAGCATCGGTCGGACTTGATGAAGCGGCTCGATCTTCACAACACAGCCGAATTGGTAATGTACGCCGTGGAAAGCGGGATCGCCCGGGCAGCGTCAATTTACTGCGCCGCCAGCGTAGCCGGTGCCCTCGATCTCGTCAACGAGACCGAATAAGGAAAATCTGATGAGCCCGAGCCACTCGCAGGCGCGAGGTAAGAATGTCTCCGTTTTTCAGCCGCGAAGCGGCCCCAGAACGTAGCCAGGGCTGAAGGCGTGGAAAGCATTTATCGTGGAAACCCAAGTCCTTTTTCCGCAGCGATATTAGGTCTTTCCCCGCGTGATCTAGGGTTTCCCACGAATCATTCGTCACTGGCCAATTCTCATTCGTCACCGCATCCCCGGTAGGTGTTCCCTACCAGTGGTAGGGTTTTTTTCCCGCAATAGTAGGTCTTTCCGTGCTCGATCTAGGGTCTCATCCGACTTTCAAAGATCTTTAACTACAAATTAAATTCTAGTGAATGTTTTGTGAATTTAGCGGAGATGCGCAACGCGCACAAACATGTCGCTCACGACGACACAGCGTGGAAAACTGGCATGAAAAAACTGATGGTCTACTCTCACGACACGTTTGGCATGGGAAACGTTAGCCGGATGCTCGTCATCTGTAGACACTTGCTTAAGTCTATTCCCGATCTGTCGATCCTATTGGTTACCGGGTCGCCGATCATCCAGAGCCTTCGCCTTCCGCCAGGACTCGATTACATCAAGCTCCCATGCCTGACGCGTACGGATTATGAAGCTTACTCGGTAAAATACCTCGGCACAGAAATTGGCGAGACGATTCAGCTTCGCTCCGACTTGATTCTATCCGCTGCGGTAAATTACAAACCCGACCTTCTCCTGGTCGATAAGAAACCGACAGGCGTGAAGGACGAATTGGTCGCCACTCTGGATTACCTGAAAAGCGACCAGCCTGACACCAATCTGGCACTGGTCCTGCGCGATATTCTCGATAGTCCTGAAAACACAATCCCCGTGTGGAAAATGCGAGGGTATTACGACACGATCTGCGCATTTTATGACCTCCTTTTCGTCTTGGGAGTACCGGAAGTGTTTGATCCCCGCGAGGAGTACCAATTCCCACGTTCGGTCTCGAATAAGGTTCGGTTCTGCGGTTATTTGCGGCATGAATCCGGAACGCGAAGCCGATCGGAAATCCGCACTGAATTGGGTTTGGCGGAAGCAGATAAGCTGATTCTCGTCACACCTGGAGGTGGACAGGACGGTTTCAAGATCATCGCTACCTATATCGCGAGCCTGCCGCGCGTGCAGGCGAAGCACTCGGTCAAAAGTTTGATTGTTTGCGGTCCGGAAATGCCCGAGGCCCAACGTCAGACTCTCCACCAAATGATCAGGCAGAATCTGAATATCAGCTTTCATGAGTTCAAAAACGACTTGGTCAGCTACCTGGACGCCTCTGATGTTGTTGTTTCGATGGGTGGGTACAACACAATCTGCGAGCTGCTCTCCCTCAAGAAACGCGCGATTCTCGTCCCGCGCGCCGAGCCAGCGCAGGAACAGTACATTCGTGCCGAGCGCATGCAATCGTTCGGACTCTTTACGGTCATTCATCCACACGATCTGGCTCCAGAACTGCTGGCTCATGAGCTTTTGGGTGAACTGAATCATACCCACAACCGGAGGGCTTTATCCCGCCCCGATCTTGATGGCCTACCGAGAGTAGCTGAGTGGGTTTCAACACTGTTGTTCGGTTCCCGGAAGCCACTTAGCTCCGTTGATTCGGGCTCAACACATGTGTCGCTTCGAAGAGGGGTTACAGCGTGAACTCACCTCGCAATATGAAGGTTGGTTACATACTCAAAATGTTTCCGAGACTCTCAGAGACCTTCATCCTCAACGAAATCCTGAGGTTCGATGGACTACTTTCACTCCTTCGGGGCAGCGTGAGCTATGTAGCGAACGCCGAGTCTTGGGGGAGAATCTCACACTCGGTTCAGAGGCAGCCCCATTTGCTCAATCTCGAACCGGAGGCAGTAGGAAAGGTCTTCATGAAATGGGCGCAGGTAGGCAAGAGTGGGCTGGAACTGTTTCTCCAGGCCGCCTCGATCAGCGCCGCAGTTAGGAACCGGGGTATTGGGCACGTTCACGCTCATTTCGCAAGCTCGGCCACTGTCGTGGCGATGCTGGTCCATGAGATCGCCGGCGTTAGCTTCAGTTTCACCGCCCACGCAAAAGACATCTATCAACAGGACCACGACGACATCTTGCTTGAAACGGCACTAGAGCGTGCGGCATTTGTCGTCACGGTGACCGACTTTAACGTGAGGCATCTGGCTCAACGGTTTCCGGCATCGGCCGCAAAGATTCGGCGAATCTACAACGGCGTTCCCGTCGAAAAAATTTCCGTATCTTCACAGGCGTTTACTGACGCGCAGTTGATTCTCGCAGTGGGTCGCTTGATCGAGAAGAAGGGTTTTAACTATCTGATCGAAGCTTGCCGTTATTTGCGAGATCGTAATCGAAAGTTTGTGTGCATGATTATCGGCACGGGTGACCAAGAAGACGAACTACGGCGGTTGATTGGCCGCCTGGATCTCTCGGATACGGTTCAACTAGTCGGACCGCAATCGCAGGGCGCCGTAGCGGAAGCCATTGCCCGAAGCAGCATGATGGTTCTGCCGTGTGTCGTAGCCAAAGACGGCGATCGAGACGCGCTTCCAACCGTACTGCTTGAAGCGATGGCTGCAGGTCGCCCTGTCGTTTCGACCACACTCGAAGGTGTTGATGAAATCGTGGATTCCGGCAGGACTGGCTTTCTCATTCCCCAGCATGACAATGCCGGGCTAGCGCAAGCCATCGACCGTTTGCTCACCGATTCGGCTCTAAGGACTGAAATGGGCCAGGCCGCGCGTCGTAAGGCAGAGAAGATCTTCAGCTTGAGGGAGAATGTCGCCCAACTCGCCCGGTTATTCGGAGTTGCAGCAGCGACGAAGGGCGAGCCGGCACGAGAACTGTTACCCATGGCATTTCGTTGATGACAAGGGGCCGCGCTGATGAACATCGCCTACATATGTGTCGACACAGGCATCCCGTTATTCGGTCACAAGGGTGCTTCGAATCACGTGCGGGACTTCGTACGTGCATTGAGCGCAGGGGGACATCGAGTCACAGTTTTTTCGGCAAACATTGATGGGGCTGAAAACGATGACTTACCGCCCAGCGTGCCCATTGTTTCGGTTCTCAAGATCAATTTCGATCTGGCGGGCGATCTCAATGGGGAGTTATCGGCTCTGAGCTGTAACGACTCGTTACGTGATTTGCTGGAGCAGCGTCACGAACTCGAACCCTTTGACTTCGTTTATGAGCGCTATTCGCTTTGGAGTCTGGCGGCACGAACGTTTTCTCATAAACACAAGCTGCCGTTTGTCCTCGAAGTGAACAGCCCGCTCCGCATAGAGCAAAAAAAGTACCGCCATCTACATCTCGATGCGTTGGCATCACAGATCGAACAAGTGCTGTTTCATCAATCGGACTGGATCGTCACGGTGTCATCGCCTGTATTGAAGTACGTTCTAGAAACCTCGCACCGGACGCTCCCGACATTGCTTCTGCCGAACGGTGTGGACCTCGATCTTTTTCGCTCGGTCCGAGCCACTCCCGAAGACAGTCCGTTCACGATTGGTTTTGTCGGTAGTCTGAAGCCCTGGCACGGCGTAGACGTGCTACTAGAAGCATTTCGCGTGCTTGCGGCCGAATCTGACACATACCGCCTGCTCGTAGTCGGGGATGGGCCGCTCGCTTCGTGGA
>QHXC01000398.1 GCA_003222815.1 Acidobacteriota bacterium
GCCGAGAGTATTCCCACACTGAAAGAACTTGCCAGCATCCTCTATTTCTCGGCAGGAATTACAAAGAAAAAACCCTATACGGGCGGCGAAATCTACTTCCGGGCGGCGTCGTGTACCGGAGCGCTGTACCAGTTCGAGCTGTATCTGGTGACCGGCGACCTGCCGGATCTGGAAGCGGGTCTCTATCATTTCGGTCCTGGCGACTTCTCGCTCCGGCTGCTGCGGAAGGGCGACTACCGCGGCGTGCTCGTTCACGCAACTGCAGGCGAGCCGAGCGTGACGCACGCGCCTGTGACGATTGTCTGCGCCGGCACGTACTGGCGAAATTCCTGGAAATACCGGGCGCGAACGTACCGCCACTTCGGGTGGGACAACGGCACGATGCTAGCCAACATGCTCGCGATGACCGCTGCACACCGGTTCCCGGCCAAAATCATCTGCGGCTTCGTTGATTCGGAAGTGAACCAGTTGTTGGATGTCGATCCCGAACGCGAGGTCGCATTTTCGATGGCCGCCATTGGACACGCCAAGTCGGGCCCGCCGGACGCCCCGCGCGATATGCCAAAGTTGAACTTGCCGACTGTGCCTCTCTCCCAGAGCGAAGTGGATTATCCGGCACTCCGGGCAATCCACGAGGCATCTTCGTTGCGGGCGCCTGATGAAGTTGCACAGTGGCGTGGCGGGCCGCGAATTACGCCAACGACGCGAACATCCATTGGCGCAATTGGCGTAGTTGGCGGCCCGCTCCCATTTCCCTCAGAGGCGATGCCACGCGACACCATTGAACAGGTAATCCTTCGCCGCGGATCGAGCCGCAAATTCGAGAGGCATTCCATCTCCTTCGAGCAACTCTCCGTAATTTTGCATTCCTCAACACAAGGCATCCCAGCGGATTTCCTCGACCCGCTCGGTGCCCAACTCAACGATCTGTACGTCATCGTCAATGCTGTTGGGGACCTTAATCCCGGCGCCTATGTTTTCCAGCGCGACAAAGGCGCTCTGGAATGCCTAAAAGAAGGCCAATTCCGAAATGAGGCTCAATACCTCGGACTCCAACAGGACCTCCCCGGCGATGCCGCTGCAGACATTTTCTTTCTCGCAGACTTGAATCCCATCCTCAAACGCTTCGGCAATCGCGGTTACCGCGCCGTCCAGCTCGAATCTGGAATCATCGGTGGCAAACTTTATCTCGCCGCATACGCGCAACGTCTCGGCGCGACTGGCTTGACGTTCTTCGATGATGACGTCATCAACTTTTTCTCGCCACATTCCAAAGGAAAGAGCGCGATCTTTCTCGTGGCGCTCGGCAAGGGTCAGAAGATGACGCTCATTCCATGATCGGCAAGAAGCTCGGACATTCTGCACGAGCCGGACGCGGGTCTCCGCCGACGGAATTCGCCTTTTCATGTCCCCGTTATATAGTCGCCCGCGCTGACTATGGAAGACGGCATCGAGGCAAAACGCAGGGTGAGGCAGGAGGGTTACCGGCTGAATGTCGTTCTGATTCCCCTGCTTCATGGCGCGTGGTCTTTGATTCTCTGCGCCTACGTTTTTATCTACGATCTGCTCAACCCTGGCCCGTTCTCTTTTGCCAGGTATTTCACGTTTGTGCTCACTCTGGCCGCTTATTGCCTGGGATCGTGGTTCATCCCGAGGTTGGTCTACAAGAAGGCAAGGGAGCTTAAACTCGATTTTTCGCAGTTCTTCCTGATTGCGGATCTCCTTTTCTGGTTGGTCGTGATCTATCGAACGGGCGCGGACAAGAGTCTGCTGTTCTTCCTCAGTCTGGTGCGGGTCTCCGATCAGCGGGATATGAGCTTCAAGCGAGTTCTCGTTTTTGCCCACCTCACGCTGATCGCCTACGCGCTTCTGGTTTTGTACCTTTTTTATATCGAAGTCCGGCTCGTCGATCTCCGGCTGGAACTCCTGAAGATGGCTTACATTTACGGCGCCAACCTGTACCTGGCGTTCACATCACGCCCCGCCGAGGTATTACGGCAGAGGAGTGCCGACGCCGCCCGTGAAGCGCGCCAGTTGAATTCCCAACTGATTCGGAAATCGCAACAGCTGGAGGAGGCCAAGGCCCGCGCGGAAGCGGCGAGTCAGGCCAAGAGCGAATTTCTGGCGAACATGAGCCACGAGATCCGCACGCCGATGAACGCTATTCTCGGCATGACGGATCTCGCGTTGCAGTCTGACGCGACGCCGGAGCAGAAGCGATATCTCACCACCGTCAAGTCATCCGCCGACACGCTGCTGCAAATCATCGATGACGTGCTCGATTTCTCGAAGATTGAGGCCGGCAAGCTTGATCTCCATCCGAATCCGTTCAGTATGCGCGACACTCTCAGCGACACCCTCGAAATGCTTGCGCCACGGGCTAGCGAGAAGGGCCTGGAGCTGGCGTGCCAGGTGTCATACCTGGTGCCGGACACGTTGGTGGGTGACTCGAACCGGCTGCGGCAGATCTTGATGAACCTGGTCGGGAATGCGATCAAGTTTACAGATCAGGGTGAAGTGTTTGTGATGGTGGATGTCGAGAGCCAGCCCTCCGCCGTCGCTTTGCGGCCCGACCTCCCGCAAGGAGAAGACGAAATGTCGCTGCATTTCGTCGTTACCGACACCGGGATCGGGATTGCCTCGAATAAGCAGGGAATGATCTTTGAGTCCTTCGTCCAGGCGGATGGATCGACGACACGGAAGTATGGCGGCACGGGGCTTGGACTGGCCATTTGCTCTCAACTCGTGGAACTGATGGGCGGAAGCATTTGGGTAGAAAGCCAGTTGGACCGTGGCAGCTCCTTCCATTTCACGGCCAGGTTCTCCAAGGCCGATGTCACCAGCGACCAGAAACCGGCGGAGCAGATTTTCAAGAAGGCCGCGCGATCCTTGCGTGTTCTGCTTGCGGAGGACAATGAAATCAACCAGCAGCTCGCGGTCGAGTTTCTGCGCATACGAGGGCATGATGTTCGAATCGCGCAAAACGGAGTCGAAGCGTTGGCCGCGATCGCGACCGAGGCGTTCGACGTCGTCCTGATGGATGTGCAGATGCCGGAAATGGACGGCATTCAGGCCACAATCGCCATCCGCGAGAGGGAAAGAATCACTGGCCACCACATCCCCATCGTGGCAATGACCGGCTACGCCATGAAAAACGACCGGCAGCGCTGCCTCGATGCCGGTATGGATGCCTACATCTCGAAACCCATCCGGCAACAGGAAATGTTTGAAGTTACGGAAAACTGCGCAGCACGGTACAGCGATCGAAAGATCGATTTGGCGCCCCTCTGGCTCGATAACGAATAGGAGTCAACCAGATGAAGACCGCAACGAGTTTCGTATGCAGATTATCGACGCACGTAAACCTGGAGAGATTCACAAGCAGTTCCTGTTCACCGAGGACCCCAAACTCACCGGCAACTTCGAGCGCAATGCACTTTCAATTCGCAGGTGCTCAGTTCGAAGGCCCAAAACGTTTGAAATCGCGATGACAAAGCGGTAAGATGCTCAACTCATGGTCGAATGGTTCAGCCCAACACTCCTTTCAACGCCAGCCTTGTGAGACTTCTGCCTATCCAATTCTTATGATCAACGGTTCGATGAGGTAACGATGTCAGTTCGTCTTTTTGTTGGAAATCTTCCCTACGATGCAACCGAAGTAGAGATCAGGGAACACTTCTCGTCTGTGGGAAATCTGTCTTACGTCTCTATCCCGCTCGACCGCGAGACCGGGAAGAAGCGCGGATTTGCCTTCGTGGAGTTTGCCGATGCGGAACGGGCTCAGGAAGCCATCCGCCAATTTAACAATCAGCCCTTCAAAGGCCGGCCTCTCGCTGTGAACGAAGCCCGAGCCAGAGACGCCAGCCCTCGAATCGGTGGCGGTGGATTCCGCCCGACCACCGGGCCAAGACCGCCCGGTCCTCCCGCACGCGTTCCTGGCGCGGATTTCGGAGATCCTGACGCCCTCGATGGTTCTCGGGGCGACCGCCCCAGCCGGAAAAATTTTGGCCCCGATGCGAAACCCGCACGCAGCCGCGCCCAGAAATTCAAACCCGAAAGCGGAAAGCGCGCTTTCAAAGAAAAGTTCACAGGCCAAATCTTCGGGGCTGCCGACGAGGACGATGTCTCCGAAGACGTCGCCATCGATAATTTCGCGATCGGCACCGATGAGAATGAAAATTAGGGGACGCCTTTGCTGCCCTCACCTGGCACTTCGCGCCAAACGGAGAGGGGACTCTCCCAGGAGGAAAAGGTAGATTTTCCCAGACCGCCAATAGTCCAGGCATCACATTTCCTTTAGACCAATCTCCTACCCCGACTGTCTATACAGTTATGCAAGACATCAGGCACTTGCTCAACCGTATAAGCTTCGGCCCACGCCCTGGCGACAAAGAGCACGCCGAAAAGATCGGGGCCGAAAAGTATATCGACCAGCAGTTGCACCCGGAGCGGATCGATGACAGCGCGATGGAAGCGCGGCTTACTTCGATACCATCGATCAGCATGACCACTGCTCAAATCCTGGAAAATTATCCGAACCCACGGCGATTCGTGCGTCAACTCGGGCTGCAGCCCAATGACAATCAAAACGGCAACAATCAAGCGCTGCGCCAGCACGTTTTCCTCTACTACCAGGAGAAGGGCCTTCGTCTTCCTCAGAAACTCCTGGAGGAACTTCAAGCCCAGAAAATGATTCGGGCAGTCCACAGCGAGCGCCAGCTTCAGGAAGTGATGACCGATTTCTGGTTCAACCACTTCAATGTCTTCTGGGGCAAGAATGCGGACCGTTGGCTCACTACCGCGTTCGAGATGAGCGCCATTCGTCCGAACATCTTTGGTAAATTCAAAAACCTATTGATGGCGACCGCAAAAAGTCCCGCGATGCTCTTCTATTTGGACAACTATCTTTCTTCGTCTCCCGGCAGCTTCAGGCTTCTGAAAACCGTCACAAATCGGCGGGCTGGCATTAACGAAAACTATGCGCGGGAGTTAATGGAGCTCCACACACTGGGCGTCGACGGAGGCTACACGCAACAGGATGTCCAGGAGGTCGCGCGCGCTTTCACCGGATGGAGCGTAGAAGCGCCGCAGCGCAGCGGTGAGTTCACGTTCCGTCCAAGGATGCATGACGACGGTGAGAAGGTTGTCCTTGGCCACAAGGTCAACGAGGGCGGAATGAAGGACGGTGAGATGGTCGTTGACATCCTGGCAAAGCACTCCAGCACGGCCCGATTCATCTCGACCAAGCTCGTCCGCCGATTCGTGAGCGACGACCCGCCGCAACCGCTGGTAAACCGCGTGGCTGACGTTTACAAACAGACCGGCGGCGACGTCCGCGAGATGTTGCGCGCGATCTTCGCATCGCGCGAATTCTCTTCATCACAGGCGATCGGAGCAAAGACGAAAACTCCATTCGAATTCGCCGTCTCCGCGATCCGCTTCCTGAATGGCGCCACCGACGGGTCAGGCCAGTTGGCGCAGATGATCGCGCGCATGGGGCAACCGCTCTATCAATGTCAGCCTCCGACCGGGTACCCGGATCGAGGCGGCTACTGGATGAGCAACGGTGCGGTGCTCGAGCGCCTGAATTTTGCTGCGGCTTTGGGTGCAAACCGGATTCCCGGCACGACTGTCAAGTCCGATGAGCCGATCAAGTCAGTCGTGTTGATGCTGGGATCGCCGGATTTTCAAAAGAGGTAAACCATGGCAACCACGCGTCGTTATTTTTTGAAATCCAGCGGCCTCGCGCTTGCCGGCTTGGCGGCTGCGCCGTCTTTTCTGGTCCGGACCGCGCTTGCTCAAACCAATGCGGCCCCGGGAAAGGATCAACCTATCATCATCGCCATCTTCCAGCGCGGCGCCGCTGACGGGATCTCCATCGTGGCGCCGTTTGGCGACGAACATTACTATTCAGCCCGGCCACAGATCGCGATTCCCGAACCCAAGAGCGGCGCTGCGGAACGCGCGATTGACCTCGACGGTTTTTTTGGACTCCATCCGGCCCTCGATTCGTTGAAGCCGATTTATAATGAGCGCCACCTGGCCATCGTTCATGCGGTGGGATCTCCCAGCAATACGCGGTCACACTTCGATGCACAGGACTATATGGAGTGCGGAACACCCGGCAACAAAAGCCTGGGCGATGGCTGGCTCAATCGGTACATGCAGGCGAATCCCGAGGACGGAGCCACTCCCTTCCGCTCCGTTGCGATCAACTCGAACGTTCCGCGATCGCTGATGGGTTCGGCGCCCTCCATTGCCATGACTCGTCTCGCCGACTTCGGGCTCCATGGGGATCTCGCGACGACAGAACTGGAGGAAGCATTTGCGGATTTGTACAAGGAGACATTTGAAGCCGTCAAGATGCTTCGAAACGCCAATCCGCAGCAATATGTCCCGGCGAAAGGCGTCCAATATCCGAACACGTCATATGGCCGGGCGCTGCTCGAGATCGCGCAATTGATCAAAGCGAATGTCGGACTCCAAGTCGCATTCGCCGATGTCGGCGGCTGGGACACGCACGCCAATCAAGGATCTTCGCGTGGTCCACTGGCAAATCGTCTGAAAGATTTCGGCGATGGCCTGGCCGCGTTATACCGCGATCTCGGCGACCGCATGCGCAATGTCGTTATCGTGACAATGACCGAATTCGGAAGAGCCATCCATCAGAATGGTTCCGGCGGAACCGATCACGGCCACGCCAGTTGCCTGTTTGTGGCCGGCGGTGCAGTCAAGGGCGGCAAAGTCTATGGCCGATGGCCCGGCCTCGCCCCCGAGCAGCTTTTCGAAGGACGTGACCTCGCTCTCACAACGGACTTCCGTGATGTATTTGCGGAGATCCTGGTGAACCACATGCGCGCCAAGGATGTGTCGAAAGTATTCCCACAGTACCAGCCCGGGACCTCACTCAACATCGTTTGAAAGATTGCGCCTTCCAAAAGATGTTTCCGCAGGTATGCATGCCTTTTGCGACGTCCGCAGAAAGTTCCTGCAGACCTGCGAAACATTTTCGCCGTCCAAAAAAAGTTTGTGCAGGCGTGTATGCCTTTTGAAACATCCGCGAAAAGTTCCTGCGGGCATCAACACCTTTTACGCAACCGGAAAGTTTTTTGTTCACCGGCGCCCCAGGCGTGAACAGAATTCCGTAAAGCCGAAATTCAAAGCTTCAACCGAATGGTTGACTTCAACCATTCGGTTGAAGGATCCGCTCTCTGGGCCTTCCTCTCAAAAGGGACATTATTGAAAAATCAAAGCCTCGTGATTCCCAGCGGCTTGGGCTTGTGCGTGCCTGTAAGCCGGATTAAGAAGGGAGGTGAGCAAGATGGCTAATCAGTGGATGCTTTCGATTGGAATCCGTGGATGGCTTGCCCCGGAATACGCACAAGGCTTCGCAGGTCTTCCC
>QHXC01000399.1 GCA_003222815.1 Acidobacteriota bacterium
TTGCGGGGTTGAACGCCGGTGAATTCCAGTTGGTTGCTCCCGTCACATCCGGACAGGTTACCGTTCCTTTCTCTGCCGGCGTGTTGTTGGGCAACTCGATCGGCCTGCCATCCGGACCAATTTCCTTTGCCCACGATGTCTGTATGAACGGCTTTGCAACGATCAGCTTTCCGTTGGTGCGATCGAGCGTATAGAAAAATCCATTCCGGTTCGCCAGCATGAGAACCTTCCGCCTCGAGCCGCCGGCATTGATGTCGGCGAGGACCGGAATTTGGACCGCATCCCAATCGTGCGTGTCGTGCGGCGTGAACTGGTAGTGCCAACGAAGCTTTCCCGTGTCGGGATCGACGGCAACGACCGAAGCGGTGTAAAGATTGTCCCCCTTACGCACATCGCCGAGCAGATCCGGACCGGGATTCCCGGTTCCCCAGTAGACCAAGTTCAGCTCGGGATCGTACGTTCCAGTGAGCCATGTCGAACCGCCGCCATGCTCCCAGGAATTGCCGGACCAGGTCTCACTACCGGGTGAGCCGGCTTCAGGAACCGTCCAGAATCGCCAGCTTCGTTTGCCGGTTTCGGCGTCGAAGGCATCGATGAAACCGCGGGTTCCTCGGTCAGCTCCGCCGATGCCGACGATAACCTTGTTCTTCACAATCAGTGGAGCGACCGTAGCGTAATAGCCGCGTTTGTAATCATCTATGATGGAGTCCCAAACGACATTGCCGGTCTTCATGTCGAGCGCAACCAGGTGAGAATCCAGCGTCGCCACGTACAACTTGTTCCCCAGAACGGCGAATCCCCGGTTCACCTGCGATCCCGGCTTATCGGGTAGATCTTTCTGGTAACTCCAGATCCTCCGGCCCGTGCGGGCATCGATGGCCCAAGCACGGTTGCCCGGACCGGTAACATAGAGGATTCCATCGATGACAATAGGTACGGCCTCAAACTTCCCCACCGCGCCCGTCTGAAACGCCCACTGCACGCTGAGCTGCGCCACATTCGATGGAGTGATCTGCGTTAACGGACTGTGACGCTGGCCGCTATAGTCTCCCGAATAGGTAAGCCATCTGGATGGGTTCTTGAGTCCATCCAGCAACTGTTGCGAAGAAATTTCCTGGCCAACAGCGAGTCCACACCAACTGAAAATTCCGATGAAGGCGCCAATAGTCATAATTCTTCCGAATCGAAGTCTCATAATCTCTCCTCTCAGCGTCCGTGAAGAGTCCGTAGATAGGCCAGCAGGTCGTCGAGTTCGGCCTCGGTCAACTTATCAGGCCCATAGTCCGGCATGAGTGACTTTTTCTCATCGATCACGTCGCGCAAGTCTTTTTTCAGGAAGGTCGACAATTGTTCATTCGTGTCCATGATCTGAATGGAGAACGAATCCTCATTCTTTCGGACACCCTTGATCTGCCGGCCGTCACGCATCGTCACCGTCACCGGTTCGTATGCTTGCGGAATATATTCGCTCGCGCTGCGGATCTCCCGCGCCAGCGCCATCCGCGAGCGAGCGACTCCAATACGAGATAAATCCGGTCCAAGACGTCCTCCTTTGCCATTGACCATGTGGCAGCGGGCGCAACCGCCCTTTCCCGAATAGATCGCTGCACCGGTTTGGGCATTTCCGCGTGCATTTGCGTTGGTCCCGGGGACGGCAACAGTGCGCAGGTAAGAAATCAGAGCCCAGACTTCATCCTCGTTCATGTTGATGCCGGGCATTTCGGTCGCCGGAATACCACGCGTGATGACGCGATACAGTTGCGCGTCGCCTGTTCCATTCGAAAACTGTCCCGAGGTCAGATCCGGCGCGCGATAGCCGCGCGCATCAAGGCCGTGGCATTCAGAGCAGCGGCTTTTATACACGTACTCGCCCTGTTCGATCGCTTTCTGCTGCCCTTCAACAGGATTCTTCAATTCCCTTGTCTGCGGGGCGCCCTCGACGGGCCACATGGTTATCAGAAGACTGAGCGGAAGCGCCCTCGCCAAGATTGGTCTCAGCATGGTTCCTCCCGAAGATAGGGGTAGATTGCAGGGAGATAACGGAAGAATTATAAGCGCGAACCTGGAAAAATTTCTCGCCAAAAAATCAATTGCACTCTTCTTCGATTGGTTGTGGGGCTTTCAAACTCGGATGGGGTGTGAAGTCCGTGTGACTGTTCAACACGTTCGAACGATTAATAAACGCTAGCGACCAGGATCAGTTTAACGCCCAGAATTAGGGTTGCCCTCCGCAGGCTGAATACGCCATAGTTGATTATCCAAAAAGTCATCGAAGGGGGAACAGATGCGTTTGAAGGCGACGTTGACTGCCATGGTTCTCTCGATTGTACTGATCGCAGCACTGGCGATTTCGTGTTTCGGACAGCGGACGATGGCGACTTTTGGAGGAGTCGTGGAGGACGAAACACACGCAGTATTGCCCGGGGTTCAGGTGCGTTTCCTCAACGAAGGCACATCCGCAGTCCTCGAGCAACTTACCAACGAGCGAGGGGAATTCTTATTCGATTTCGTGCCGGTCGGCGCCTATACGCTGAAATTGGAGATGGCGGGATTCAAGAACCTCGAGAGCCGAAACATTCCGCTGGGCGCCGCGCAGACATTGCGGCGCACCTACACGCTGCAGGTTGGCGGCCTCACCGACGAAGTCACAGTGACGGGGGAAGCGGCGCCCGTCAATAGCGTGTCGCCCGAGCAGCGCTTGGCGCTGAACGCGCTGCAAGTCACATCCCTTCCGATGATCAATCGCAATGTGACGACGATCATCGCGGCTGCCGGGACCGGCTTGAGCCGGAACGATCTCACGTCCAACACCATGGGCGGCACGCGTTACAAGTTGAATGGGCTCGGCGGCGGCTCCATGAGCGCCACTGTGGACGGAGGCAGCGCAAGCGGCGATGCGGGTTCGGAGATGCTCGGCATGTACGGGAACTTTGCCAAAATTGAGGTGATGAGCGCCGAAGCCATTGGTGAAGTACAGGTCGTCAAGGGCGTCATCTCGGCGGAATATGGCGGCATGGGTGGCCATGTGAGCATGGTCACAAAGTCGGGAACGAACGATTGGCATGGCAGTTTAATGGAGCGCTATTCGGGTTCGGCGCTGAATGCCCGCTCGCCAATTCTGAACAGCAAACCGAATTTTGTCTCGAACCAATTTGGCGGATCGGTTTCAGGACCGATCAAACGCGATAAAATCTTTTTCCTTTTCGCTTACGAAGGCTACCGCGTCAGCGGAGCGGTCCCGGTCAACGGCGCGTTTCCGACCCCGTACTTTCGTAACCTCCTTTTGCAATACTTACCGTATCGCGAAACACAGATAAACCTGAATTACATGCCTATCCCGAATCAGCCGTACGGTGCGACGGATCTGTTAGGCCGGTGGATTGGTCCAGGACAGAGCATCTGGAATGACGACCATGTCGATGCAAGGGGGGACTACGCGGTGGGCGGCGGCAACTTATCGCTTGCATTTGCCGGAGGCCATCCCTATCGAACCGAAGCGGCTGATGATCCATTAGAGCCCGTGACCTTCACCAGCAAAGTCAGACGTTTGAACGTGAGCTATGTGATCGGCAAGGGTCGAATGAGTTCGTCGACGCGCATGGGATTGAATCACGTTCCACAAGTAAGGATCGAAAAGACCTGGTACGAGTACGACCCAAGCCACGAAAAGTATGCCAAAGGGTTCGGCATCATTAACAAATTCGCCTATACGGGCATGACGACGACGCGCGGCGGACTGCGGAGAGTCAATAAGTGGCCTTCCTGGACGGCAGAGCAGCAGTTTTCATTGCTGAGCGGCCCTCACGCTTTGAAGGTTGGCGGGACTCTCCGTCTTAAGATTGGAGGATTTGACAACCAGCAGGCCGGCAGTGTTTCCTTCACCAGTCTGGCCGATGTTCAAACGAATACTCCGAACTCTGTAACGTTAGGTCGATCTGTGCCCAGCACCCGGTGGAGTCTGCCAAGCTATTCCTTCTACGTTCAGGACGATTGGCGCGTCAACCAGAAGCTTGTCCTGAACCTGGGGCTGCGCGAGGACAATTACCATGCTATCAAGGTGACCCCGGCGGCCGTGTACGACGGGGCATCGGCGTATGAAAAAAGCCGGGCATATGAGAACCAGCCCGGGACCGCGGCGTGGAATCTGGATGGACTGATCGACCCAGCGAACTTCACTTGGGGCGGACTCCGCGATCGCAATAAACCCTACAAAAACGATCATTGGAACTTCGGACCGCGCTTTGGCTTCGCCTACACTGCCGACAGCAAAGGTGATTTCGTCATCAGAGGCGGATTCGGAGTGAACTTTGCCGGGTTCGATGCGGGACCTCAAGAGGAAGGCTCGGGACAGATCGCAAGACCCGACCTGCCCGCCACCAAAACTTGGAGCCGACTGGAAGCTGCCGCTCTCGGCTTGAGATTTCCGACCTACAATGACGACCTGGCTTTGATCGCGCTGTCCGAACATAAGTACGGCGTGACCCGCCGGATCAATCCAAATTATCAGTCCCCATACGCGATGAATTACACCCTGGGGATTCAGCGGGCATTGACTCCTTCACTCGTACTGGAGAGCGCATTCGTCGGAACACGCGGCGTCAAGTTCGTGATGATCAGAACCTTCAATATGGTCGACCGCATCACGGGAATCCGTCCGAATCCCGGCGATATTCAGGGCTCTTACAACGACAATTCTCAGCAGACGAATTACAACTCCTGGCAGACGTCACTGAGGCAACGGTTCTCGCGCGGACTGGGCTTCAATGTTCACTACACGTGGGGCAAAGCCATGTCCTATACCGGCGGCGACATCGCTGAGAGCTGGGTCGGAGACGGGACACGGAATTCCGTCGAAGACTTTGACAACATTAAGATCGAGCGAAGCTTGTCGACCGGCGATATCACGCACAATTTCTCTACGGACTGGATTTATTCAGTGCCGAGTGTGTTTAAAAATTCGCGACTAGCTCGGAATGTTTTGGGCGGCTGGCAGATTACCGGCATATTCGCAGCCCGAACGGGAATACCTATGTTCACCGGTATCACTCAGACGGGAGGCCGGCCTGACCTGATCGACCCCGGAAACATGATTAACAAGCAATGTTGCAGCTTTGGAAACACGCAATACATCAATCCTGCCGCTTTCAAACTCGTCGACGTCCCTCGAACATCCGGCCGAACGATCCGGCGGGGCAACATCAATTCCTCGCCCGTGCGTGCGCCCGGTTTGTGGAACCTCGACTTTTCGCTCGGAAAGAGCTTCGGTCTGACTGAACGCGAGAAGCTCGAGGTGAAGGCTGACATGTTGAACGCGCTCAATCACACGACATACACCGACTTCGCTACGAACCTGAGCGGAATTACCTTTGGTAGGGTGACCCAAACCGGCCCTGCTCGCGTGATTCAACTTCAGATGCGGATACTGTTCTAGAACAGCAGCTTCAGCGCCAGTTGGATGACGCGATAGTCACCGGCCGTCAATCCGTTGGTGCCGCTGATGTCGTTGGTGATTTGCCCAAAGTTCGGGGCAGTAAGATTCACAAACGCACCTGTTTGGCCCGCATTGGGCGCAGCACCGGGAGCGAAAGGATTTAGATGGTTGGGAAGGTTGAAGGCTTCCGCGCGCAACTGAATCGTCTGCCCTTCCTTGAACGTAAAGTTCCGCGACAGGGCCATATCCAATTGAAAGACACCCGGTCCCTTCATGTTGTTACGCCCGAGGTTGCCATACGTACCGGGAGCCGCTGGGGCGAAAGCCGAGGCGTCGATCCAATGGTCGACGGTCTGATGGCGCGGATAGGGATTGAGCCTCACCAAATTCGGCGATTGGTTTCCCACGTTCGTCAGCGCGCGGTCCGTGCCCGCGTAAACCGAGAAAAAGGTGTCGGACCTGATGTTGAGGATGGGGGCGAACTGCCAGTGGCTTCCCAGAAGCCGGAGCACCCGATTGGAGAATTGAGGAGTCGTGGCGACCGTGTTCAGCACAAACTGTTGCCGCAGGTCGATCCCTACACAATTGCTGCGCCATTGCCTGCGATTGTTGGGAGGGGCCACTCCGCCCGCACCGGGGTTTTGGTTATAGGGGTCGCTGATGCAGTGCGACCACGTGTAATTAGCAGATGCCGACACGCCACGGCTCAGCCGCTTTTGAGCGGAAAGAAACAGACCTTGATAGCTGGCTGTCCCGCCGTCGTCTATGGTACCAATGTCCGAGTAGAACCGCCCTTGCGCCGGGTTGAGGAGAGATAAGACGCGGCGGCTTTGCGTATTCGTCACCGTGGAGCACCGCGCCCCCGAGGCTACGCTGAAAGGAACTGTCTGTCCATTGAATGTACAATTCCCATTGGCATCGCCGACACCCGGTATGAAGACGCCCGGGTTTTGCTGTTCCCCGCTGATCATGTGAATTGTACTGTTTCCCAGATAGCTCGCGCTCAGCAACCAGTCTTGTCCAATCTGCCGCTGGATGCTGAAATTCCATTGGTTCATGGACACTGGTTGGAAGTCCTTCATGGGCCGCTCACATAGCTGCCGGTCAGGGGGAACGGAATGTCGTGGGAATACACGCCAATCCCCTGAAGAGCCGCTATAGTGATTAGGGGATTTCCGCCTATGGGCGTCCACGGATCGGGAAAATCGCCACCCGCCACGCTTACACGATTTCCGAATGGCGAGGAGAAGTATGCCGCGGTTCCCGCGAGCATCATCGCCCGGTCCCCATACATCCCGAAACCAGCGCGGATGGTCGTGCGGCCCTTGCCTTCAGGGTCCCAGGCCAGCCCGACCCGCGGGAAGAACTTGGCCCACACGGGACCGTTAAAGTATTTGCCACTCGTCCACT
>QHXC01000400.1 GCA_003222815.1 Acidobacteriota bacterium
CCGGACGCATCTACTTCGTAGGGACCACCGGCACTCTTGCTGTGTTTAAGCAGATGGATCCGGACCACTACCAGCTTCTCGGAAAAGTTCCGACCGGGGCACTCGCTAAGACCGGGCTCTACGTGCCTGAGCTGAAGCGGATGTACGTCGCTGTCCCGAAGCACCTCGTTCAGACCCCACCTTATGGGGCAAACGACCATATCGTCGAGGAAGCCCATCTGATGGTCTTCGATTACTTGCCGTAAATAGTGCCGTAGGTGAATTAGCCGTTAGAACACATACTTCAACGCCATTTGCATGGTCCGTCCATCAGCGGCGGACAGGATTTTGCCGAAGTTGGGGTCCGTGAAAGTCACATTTGGATTGTTCGGATTGACATGATTCGGCATGTCAAACGCCTCCGCACGGAATTGTATGGATTGCTTCTCCCGCACACGGAACGTTCGCGTCACACCCATGTCGATGTTGACACTTCCGGGACCCCGAACATTCCTCGCACCCATAGTCCCATACGTCCCCAGTGCCGGTTGCACGAAGGCCGCAGGGTTGATCCAGGACTGGATGTTCCTGGTCGCAGCGTAAGGCGATGCCAGGACCTGGTTGGGCCTTTGGTCATTTGTCGCGCCGTTCAGCGCCTGGTCCAGGCCCGAGAGCAGTGTCAGGCTCTGGCCAGTCAGAATACGCACAATTCCCGAGACCTGCCAGCCCGTTGCCAGCATGCGCGCAGTTCCGTTGGAAAACTGTGGTGTCGCGTACACTGTCGACATATTGAAATTCTGGCGCCGGTCCAACTCGCAATTTCCGCGATTCAACCGCCGGCGTTCCGCAATTTGTCCAGTATTGAGGTCCTGCCGGAGCCCGTCATCGATGCAGTGGGACAAGGTGTAATTCGCCAGGATGGTGACTCCCTTCGTGCGCCGTTTCTGGACCGAAAGCACCATTCCGTTAAAACTGCGCGTTCCATCATCGCCCGCCTGAGTGATGCCGGTGTAGAACTGGCCCTGAGCCAGATATTGCAGATAGAGTACGCGACGCAGATTGGTATTGGAGGTCGAGGAACAAGCGCTTCCCGGCGTTACGGTATAAGGAGCTCGTTGGCCATTGAACATGCAGTTCCCGCTCGGGTCGCCAACACCCGGGATGTAGACAGCCGGATCGGCCTCGTACCCAGTTTGCTCGTGAATGCCGCTGTTGCCCATGTAGGTTCCGGACAGAAGCCAGTCCGAGCCAATTTGCCGCTGGATGCTCAAGTTCCACTGATGGATGTAGGCCTTTTTCGGATTCTGCGGAAAGTTGAAGTACGACTGAGGTGGAAATGAGTTTGAGGCGAGGCTGACCGGGAACGGGTTGCCTCCGATTTGTCCTTGCCACGGATCATCAAGACCGCCGGCAGGGTTTGGAATACTAATGGTCACACCGGTAGGCGACGTGTTCTGCAGATCGCCATAGCGATCGAAGTTGGGATAGTCGAAAAAGAGCCCATACGCTGCCCGAACTACAGTGAGACCGTCAGCTTTTGGATCGAACGCCAGTCCCAGACGCGGAGCGAAATGCATCCAGTTGTGCGAAACGATTGCCTTGCCGTCCGGCCCCCCAGGGTCGCCAGCAAACAGGAAGCCCGCATGCGCGTTCGGAAACACGGTGCTTCGAAGACCCTGATCAAACCAGGTCTTATTGAAAACTCCCGTTTGAAGGTATTTGGTATAGGGCGGGATGTAGGGCTCCCATCGCAAGCCTGGGATCACCGTCAAATGGGAACTGGCCTTCCACGTGTCTTGGAGATACAAAGCCGCATAACTCTCGCGGGGATACCAACCCACAAGTTGCTGCTGCCTGTATTGGGACGGCCTCCCAACCATGAAATCGCCTAGCGCCAATCCGGTGTTCTGCGAGTTGAAGGTGAATTCACCTGCGGCAGTTGTACCCGACAAATAATTGGTTATGGCATGGAGATAGTTCACCCCGAATCCAATCTGGTGCTTTCCCCGCGCCCAACTCAGATCCTCGGCTAACTGGAATGTGGTCGAGTTGGTTATGCCAGGGGAGGCTCTTGGCGGACCGTTGAAGAGAGTAAAGGCGTTCGTAACGTTCAAGAGCGCAAATTTCGCGTAATCTCCAGGGTAGTAGAGATTCTTCACTCCCAAATCGCTCCACGTGACAAAGTTGGCTAGATCTTTCTGGCTGATCGTCCGAAGCATCGTCCCACGGAAAGAACTCACCATGCCGGGTCCGACTAAATAGGTGTCACCCAAAACAAACGAATGGACTCGCCGGGTATAGTCCGGTTGGCCCACGGAAATCAGATTCTGGCCGTCGTAATCACTCGGAGTGAAGAGGCGCGCCTGTTCATAACGCCCGAACAGAGAGTTTTTCTCACTCTGTTGGTAGTCCACTCTCCCTACGATGATCTGCTCGTTCGAGTTGCTCCTCCGCGGGAACTGAACCTGGCCGCAGGGATCGGTCGAAGGAGTGATTTTTTTCATCACGTTCAGCGCCACCGGGGAGAAGAGCGCGGGATCGATCCGATTGTTAACAAATGGGGCCCTCAAGGGCTGCCGGACACCGCAAGCCGGTGAGGCTATGCTAGTAAAGTCGCCGGTTAGCATCTGAGTCGTTGGAACGAACTCAATGGTAGTGGCCGGCGCGGAGCGTACCCGCGTGAATTGGTCCCCGCCGAAGAAAAACAGTTTGTTCTTGATGATCGGTCCCCCGAGTACGCCGCCAAACTGGTTGCGCTTCAGCCCATCCCTCTCTGGGGCGAACGCGTTGCGCGCATTGAAGACTTTGTTCCGAACGAACTCAAACAGGTCGCCGTGAAACTCGTTCGTACCCGACTTCGTTACAGCATTAACTGCACCTGCGGAGTGCTGTCCATACTGGGCTGGCACGGAACTGGTTTCAACTTTGAATTCTTGCAACGCATCTGGGAATGGCAACGGCTGATTGAAACCGCTGTACGGGTCGTTATGCGTACCTCCGTCCAACACGTATGTCAGTCCGCTGGTCAGTCCCCCGCCAACCGAGATGACATCCGTTGGGTACTGCCGGTTTGTTCCTGTGGCTCCTCCGCCGATGGCATTACCTGACAGAGCGATCAGTTGCTGCACGTTGCGCGCGTTGAGCGGCAGCTCCAGAACGCGCACGTTGTCGATCACCTGACCGACACCCGTGTTCCGCGTTTCCACCAGCAACGCATCCGCTTGAACCTCGACCGCCTCGGTAACCTGACCGACCTCCAGGCCGATATTCATTACCGGACTGCTGCCGACCTGCAGCACGATTCCGGTTTGCGCAAAAGTGCGGAACCCCGGAAGGGTCGCTTCCACCTTGTAGGGGCCGACCGGCAGATTCGGCAATACGTATGACCCAGTTTCATCCGTCACCACGCTGCGTGCGAGACTGGTGGCAGTTTGCGTCGCGGTCACTTGTACTCCAGGCAAGACAGCCCCGGTTTGATCCTTCACCGTACCGCTGATCTGAGCCGTCGATTGTGCCCAGACAAAGGTGCAACTCAAAAAAGAAAGTAAAAACACAAGTAGGACAGTCACCATAATGAGACGTTTCATCTATTTATCTCCTCTGCCGTTGTCGTCCAGCTGGTTAACACCAGACTTGATGGTGGTAGCTGAAAACTCCGTGGTTGGTTCGATTGAAATTCAGTAGCATGGTTACTGAGGACACACAACATTTATTTGCCGGTAACTAAATTTGAACCGTTAAATGAAGGTGAGGTCAGGACCGAAGAGAATTCCTGGGAGCCTTGCCGTCTTGGTTTACAGCCGGAAGTGATTACTTCATGAATACACGCTGTCTGTGGTTTGTTCTCATTTGCTGTGCCGCTGTTTCAGTCTGGGCTCAGATTCCAACAGGACCACAACAGGAGCCAGCGGCGGTCTATCTGCTCAAACCCACGCGCGTCTTCGACGGCGAATCGGCGTCGCTCCACCAAGGGTGGGTGGTGCTGGTGCGGGGCGAGCGCATCCAAGCGGCGGGAACTGCAGCGGACGTCAAGGCTCCGGCCGAGGCGAAGGTGATCGAGATGCCCGGGACAACGCTGCTGCCGGGCTTGATCGAAGGGCATTCTCATGTCCTGCTGCATCCGTACAGTGAGACCTCGTGGAACGATCAGAATGCACTCGAGGCTCTTTCGCTGCGCGTTGCACGTGCGACGAACCATCTGCGCAGCACGCTGATGGCCGGCTTCACAACGATTCGCGACCTTGGAACCGAGGGTGCCGGCTATGCAGATGTCGGTCTCAAGCAGGCCGTCGAGCAGAGCATCATCCCGGGGCCGCGAATGCTCGTGGTCACGCGCGCCATCGTTGCGACCGGCAGCTATGGCCCGAAGGGTTTTGCTCCGGAGTGGCGCGTGCCTCAGGGCGCCGAAGAGGCCGATGGCGAGAACCTGATTCGGGTGGTTCGGGATCAAATCGGGAAAGGCGCCGATTGGATCAAGGTTTACGCCGACTACGTCTGGGGTCCGGGAGGCATAGCCGCTCCCACGTTTTCGTTGGAGGAATTGAAGCTCATCGTTGACACGGCAAAGAGCAGCGGACGCGCTGTCGCGGCTCACGCATCCACTCCGGAAGGCATGCGCCGCGCCACGCTTGCCGGCGTCGAGACGATCGAGCATGGAAACGGCGGAACTCCGGAAGTCTTTCGGTTGATGAAGGAGCATGGCGTAGCTCTTTGTCCGACCCTATCGGCCGGCGGAAACTCCGAAGCCAAGCGCGCTAGCTTTAGGGCGGCGCTCGATGCAGGCGTGACGGTCGCTTCCGGCAGCGACGTGGGTGTGTTCGCGCATGGCGACAACGCCCGCGAGCTGGAGGCGATGGTCAACTTCGGTATGGCGCCCGTGGATGCGCTTCGCTCCGCAACTTCTATCGATGCGCGGGTGCTCCACATGGAAAATCAATTGGGCCGCATCGGGCCCGGCTTGCTGGCGGATCTCATTGCGGTGGAAGGTGACCCCACGCAAAACATCACGGCGCTTCGCCGAGTCCGCTTCGTAATGAAAGGTGGAACGGTCTTCAAGCAGTTTTGACGGATAGCCCAACTTATTTTAGCCGCGGCTTGCGCGGATGCTAGTTTTGGAGGACTCACGTCAAGAGTTCCGAAAAAAATTGATTCTGATAACATGCGAACATATATTGCCCGCGTATCTGACTCGATGTCGAGCAGATCGTTCCGATACAATCGATGAAGTGCGCCAGGCAGGGGACGCCTATGGAAAAACTCAGTTATGGACAAAGTGATAGGGCGTGATGAAACGATTCACAAGCGTGTTTTACTTTCTGGTGGTTATTTCTCTTGCACCGCTGGGAGCACCGGCTCAGGAAACTAACAGCGCACAAGTAGCGCTTCCCGAGGACGTATATCCCGATTCCGGCAACCGGCTTCCCGCTGTTAGCGCTGTCAAGCACCTGCCCAATGGCCAGAAACCGTTGTTGCCGATTCCTTGAGGGGGACTCAACGTATGCGAAACAGATTCGGAGACACGATGCTTGGGATTGCTACCGCTGCCGTGGTTATGGGCGGATCGCTCGGTGTGATGCCGAGCGTGCGCCAGTCGCCGGGCTCTCAGGCTGCCACTCCTCAACCAAGACGTACTGCAGACGGCAAACCCGACTTCAGCGGGATTTGGCAGGCGAACAGTACGGCGAATTGGGACCTTCAGACCCACCAAGCGCGTCCGATAGTCGCCCAGCCTGGAGTGTACCCCGATGTCCCGGTTCTGGCGGCACCAGTAGTCGCACTCGGCTCTGCCGGTTGGATACCCCCGGGAATGGGGGTCGTGGACGGCGATGAAATTCCCTACCAGCCCTGGGCGGCACAGCGGAAGCGTGAGAACGCTGCGAATTCACTGGACCGCGACCCCGAACTCAAATGCTATATGCCAGGCGTGCCGCGCGCGATGTATCTCCCGTATCCATTCCAGATTCTTCAAAGCACCAATAAAGTCATGATGGTTTTCGAGTTTGCGAATGCCCAACGGATAATCCATCTAGATGACGTGGAACCGTATCCGGGCGAGGCCTACATGGGGCACTCGGTTGGCCGGTGGGATGGAGATGCGCTGGTCGTTGATGTCTCCAGCTTCACACCCTACACCTGGTTCGACAGATCCGGGAACTTCCACAGCGACGCCTTGCATGTTGTAGAACGATACACACCCATCAGTCGAGATGCGATCCAATACGAAGCCACGATTGAAGACTCAAAGGTATTTACCCGCCCGTGGAAAATCAGCTTGCCGCTCTATCGCCGTCTGGAGTCCAATGCTAGGATCATGGACTTCAGGTGCATCGAGATGGTTGAAGAAACGCTCTATGGACATCTGCGAAAGCAGCCGCTCGTCAAGCGCTGGGAAGGGAGAACGATGATCGTTGACATCACTCGTAAGGTTCCACCAGGTGAAGAAGTGTACGAGCGACTGTGGTCCGGCAATCCGCCCGAGGACAAGTAAACAGGAAAGGAGGACGAATCCAATGCGAGCAAAACTAGCCATTATTGTTGCCGGCGCCGGTGTTCTTCTGGTTCTGGCGGTAGTACCCGCGTGGGCGCATCATGCATTTGCGGCTGAATTCGACGCCAATCAGCCAGTCAAGTTTAGAGGCGTGGTCACGAGGATGGAATGGACGAATCCCCACGTCTGGATCCACCTCGACGTGAAGCAGCCCGATGGCACCGTGGAGAAGTGGTCAGTTGAAGCGGGCACGCCGAATGTTTTGTTCCGGCGAGGCTTTACGAAAGAGGCCCTCAAGGCTGGAACAGAAATCCTGGTTGATGGCTACAGATCGAAGGATGGCTCACGGCGGGCAAATGGGAGGGATCTCACGCTGCCTGACGGGCGCACGCTGTTTCTCGGCTCGTCTGGTCCTGGCGCCCCGGATGAATCGAAGCGGGAATAGAGCTTGCCCGATAACTGGGGACGATCGATCGGTCCCCGAATTGTCGGGCAAAGCCCGCGAATAGCATCAGTTTTGTGGTGGCGCTGCTCCACCGCCGGTGGCGTTGTCCTGGGTGGCCGGATCCGGACCGCGACCCTCGGCGAAAGCTTTCTCTGCAGCGCGCGTGTTCGCGAGCATGCCAATCAGTCCGTAATTGCCCTCGTGACACCCTCCCTCATAGACCTGATTCTTTTGATCGCTGTTTCTCCCCAGCTCTTGGACGGCTGTCCAGGGTCTCGTCCACGTCGTCGGATCCTCCATCGTCACCTGGAACGCGAGCGTATTCGCATCGACACGTCTGTAGCGTTCGATCAGATGCAAGTTCTCTCGGGATCCCTGGAAGTCCGTCTCTTGCGTGAAATTGGTGATGTCGACGACCAGCGTATCCCCC
>QHXC01000401.1 GCA_003222815.1 Acidobacteriota bacterium
AGGAATTGGCTTCACCGCAATCGGCATGGTGACTGCCGATCCCGCCAGTGTGGAGAGTGTTCTCGCTTGGGCAGACCGGCTCCAGCGCCGGGTCGCCTACCTGATCCTCGAGAACAATGTCACGGAACACCGAGACTTCACCTATTGGCAGGAGAGCGAACAGGCGCAGCAATTCCGGAGAGTGTTTAAACCCGCTGTGATTCAGATGGTTTACCGGTTACCCGATCTTGAAAATGCCACGCGCAACTATGGGGTAACGCTAGGCGAGGTGGCCTCAAGAACAACCCAGGCGCGGGGAGTTGCAGAAAGTGCTGATCTCAAGGAAGCCGCGAGGAAGCTCGATGCCTTCTCCAAAGCTCACGGGCACAGTTTGGGCACAGTTGCACCAAAAGTGGGCAATTCCACCGATACCGACCTACCTGTAAGTTCTTCCAGGGCAATGCCCGGGACGGGGGTCGAACCCGTACGCCCCTTGCGGGGCTCCGGATTTTAAGTCCGGTGCGTCTGCCAGTTCCGCCACCCAGGCGATTTGAAAACTAAAGACTTAAATCTACACCACCGCTGACCGAAAAGGTCATTTTGAGGATTTTGCACTTTTTTGCCACTTTTGGATTCGCGGCCTCAGAATTTGGACTTCCTGAGCCCGACCATGCAGAGCTTCGTCTCTCCAGTGGAGATAAATGTTTTGAGTGACTGTCGGATTTGCATGCCCGAGAAATCGAGAAATTTCTCCGATGTCGAGCGTCTGCTCCTTGAGCATGTTCGCGAAGAAATGCCGCAACGAGTGATGTATGACATACGGTACTTCCGCTTTCCTGCATGCAGTCTTCAACGATCCTCGAATCTTTCTGTATCGCCGGCCGTACCGATTCGTGAACAACGGCTCATCGGCCGCCGGCTTCTTTCCGAACGTCTCGGTTCGAAACTTGACTTCTTCTTTGATGCAAGCCAGGGCTTCCGGGTTCAGCGGAATGTACTGTGCCTTTCCACCCTTCGAAGAGTTCTTTGGCCTTGGCCATGTGCTGACGAAGAGCAGCACGCCCTTGCGGGATATCGACAATTCCAAGGCTGTATCGATCCGAAAGAAACTTGTCGAGTCGGCCAATGACATCTTGAAAGAAAGTCAGAGATTCACCGCGGTCTCTTGGATTGCCTTCGCCGTCCGGCAAGTAGGCGTAATACGGAACGAAAAAGGGATAGTCCGATAAAACATCTTGCACGAGAGTGGATTTGCCGACGCCTGCTGGACCGCTTACCGCAAGGTATCCGCCTGCTGTGGAATCGATCAAACGCTTTAGCTGATCAGCCGACGTGCCATTCTTTTGATAGGGTATTTGCGGCGGCGGAAAATGCTGGACCAGACCCGAACGATATGCGCGAACGCCGATGGCTGCCAGTAAGAATGGCCTGTCAATAGATTCGCTATCCGGATGATCTGTCAACCACGTGGCTATCGCCTTATGCAGATCATCAAATTGCTTTCGGTAATGTCGTACATCCTCGGAATCCGGACTTGCAACTGGAGGTTCAGGAAATCCCAGCACGATTTCACAGTTCTTAATGAAATCGTTGAAGTCACCGTTTTTTAGTCCAACGTGCTCGGCGATCTTCGACCACGCCGCTTCGAGTTCCGCATGGTCTTGGTCAGTCGGGCCGATTTTCCAGCGATCTCTTAGGAAATCGGCCACGCTAAACGTTCCAATCAACTGCGCGTGGTGTCTCTCAGTTGACGGTGGACGATTTGACTGCAGCCTTACCCTGATCTTTTTTCCTGACCATTTGTTTGAAAGACGTGAATATCCTTCCGCGAGTTCCTTCAGCAATCCATCTGCGCCAATGAGTTCGCCCCAGTTTACCGGTGCCGCGTCACCTCGCCATTTAATCGAGTTGCCTTGGACCTCCGTGTTCCAAACCAGAACAAAATCGTCCACACGGGCAGCTTCGAGATCGGCCAGACGAACGCCCTCAAAGACCGAAGCGCCCGTACGGAACTCATCCTTCAAAATCTCCAGAATGCGGGCTGTCGCTACTTTGTCTTGATAGCCGAGACCCCATCGGGCGCGTCGTTCGCCCATCGCGGGTGGCTCAGACCGATGCTCAATAGGCAGATCGCTCATAAAACCCTGCGCAACGACAAGCCTCCTTAAAGACTGTTTTGCCTAATACCTGAATATTTTTCAAATCACTATGGCCAGTTTAGGTCCGGGGTGCGCGACATATTTGTGAAATAGGTCATGCCGCCCGCCGGGATTCCCAGTAGTCCTGAAATTTGTCGCTGAGCCGGTTGCATCGGAGAGCGATGATAGCGTTGGCTCCGCGGACGGTCCAAAACATTCCAGATTTTTTTAGTCGCGATCCGATGACAGTTTTGCAACCGGCCTCAATAACACCAGAACCGATGAACAGATGATCCGCCCGGAATTTGGGGTATCGCATCCGCTCCGCGTTGCGGGCGAAGTATTCAGACTCAGTGGCCAGAAGTTTGGCCAGTTCGTCGCTAGACGGCGGGAAGGCATGTAAGGTTTTCACCAGCGACTCGATCTTACCGGCATCAAGTTTCTGCTGAAGCTGTTTCACCCATCGCAGTCGCTGTTGGGGATCGGAGGAGAAAAGCTTAGCGCTAAGCTCCCACAGGTGTTGACGGGCATGATAGAGATCCACAATTTGGATCGCGGTCGGGAAGTGTTCATCGGCAATATTCCAGATCCAGATGGCCCCATCACCGATCACGACTTTTCTTTTGGCCCGATTCCACCCCCGATGGTGGGCTTCGGCATATAAACGACGGCCAAAGAGTTCGGCTGTTTCGATGGCTCCCGTGTAGGTGGTCGAATCTTCATCGCGTACGGGCCGTCCTTGGTCATCGGTGGCGGTTTGAGTAAACACACAGCCCAGCTTGGCTTCACGGGTGCGAGCGGATTGTCCTTCGATCTTGCCCATGCGGCCTTCAGTTTCCGACGCCACGACAGGCACACCGGTACCATCCATTTCCACATACATTACCGGGATATCGGCCACATTGACTTCCGGCAGGTCCAACTGAATGGCACGCTGGACTTCGGCTTCCTCTTGCCGGGCGATGTCTTCACCAATGGTTTCGGCATGGCGCTCGATCGTCTTGCTGGTCACATCTAATCCTGCCAGTTCTTCGATCTGTCGTCGTCCATGTTCAAAAGGACCATCGCTGCCGACCAAAGCCATCATCCGTCTCACTCCGGGAGAACATTCCGTGCCTTCGATGTCCAACTCCCAGTCGAGCGGGCTTTGTCCATCATGACAATGCCCGCAAACGTAATAGGCCCGCTGCATGTAGATTCGACCCAGGACCGTCAGAATTTGTTTGGGGCGCATCTCATGAAAGCGCGCCTGCTGGCCACAAGGGCAGGCCACTTCTCTGGCGACTTCACTGCGAGATTTCTGCAACAGTTCTTTGAGCACCGCCGCACCGGCTTGATGCATCGCCGTGCGCGTGGCCATCTCCACCGCTTCCAAGTCCAACCGTCCCGATTTGCGCAAATCGGCGAAGATGACCCGCAGCAACTGATCTATCTCTTGGGCGACTTCCTTTTGGATGGCTTCCGCCGTTTTTTTTCCTCCGGAGCTACTGATTCCACCGATCGCAACTGACAAATTGCAGTATTCACTTCCACAAAATCCCGGTTCAGTTGTTGGAATCGCCGGAACTCCGCCACCTCTGCTTCGGCCTTCTGTCTTTCCTGCGCACTCGGCAAACTCTGCGTACGGGTTCGCCCCTCCACTTTATAGGTCAACCGCCAGTGTGGCCCGTGGCCCGGGTGGTCCGCTTCCGCACAATGGCATGTCGGCTTTCCGCATTTTCCTTGTGTTGTGGTAATCGATCCGGGGCGAAGATCGCCCAATCCGGCGATCTTCTGAACAATATCCGCACGGCGACGTTCTAGCTCATGAACAGAGTTTGGCATCCGCGGCTTCCTCCTTAGCGCCTATACTACGCTAAGACATCATCCGCGTCACCGCTTTCCTTCAACCTCTACAGTTTTGTCGCGCACCCAATTTGCTCTTAGCTCAAGTTCACGCGCACCATACAATAAACGAGCAAGTGAGGCGCCTATGAAGTCGATTGCTTACACACTTTGGATAGCGGCGGCCCTTCTCGGCCAACGACAAGAGTTTCCACGAGACCCTGTAAAAGACATGCAGAAAAGAGCTGAAAAAGAATCCAGCGAGAAGAATTACAAGGAACTGCGAGAAGCCGCAACGGAGTTGGCCGAACTAAGCAAACAGCTCAGCGCCGAAATCGACGAGAGTGGACAACACATCATTTCAGCCCGAGTTTTCGACAGGCTTGACAGAATCGAGAAGCTGGCAAAACGGATTCGAGATAAGGCGAAGGGAAACTCCATACTGGCGCCAAAAGATCATTAGCGTAAGGTTGTAGTTGGTCAACGCGCGCGGTCTCTTACCGCGCCTACAATGAAGCGGCGGCGGATATCCGGCGCTGATCGCAAAATTGGTCTGGACAGCGAAGAGAATTATGATCTATAAGAACTCCGTCCTGATCCGACGCCGTGTCAGGTGATAAGACAGCGAAGTCTTCGATCTGAATTTCACAGGTCGAGGGCTTTTTTTTGTTTTGGACTTGTCTAATTTTTAGTCGATTTCGGATTTCGAAGATGGCAGAATGCTGGTCTTTTGTTTTCGGACTCAATAACAAACAAAAAAATAGGGTTTTGTAAGAAAGGGAGGTTCCAGTCATGACACCGAAAGAGGTTGTCGAATTTGCCCGTCAGAAAGGAGCGAGGATCGTTGATCTTCGCTTCATCGATCTACCGGGTCTATGGCAGCACTTTTCGATTACGATGAGCGAAATGAAGGAAGACATTTTTGAAGAAGGCGTGGGCTTCGACGGTTCCAGTATTCGCGGCTTTCAGAAGATTCAGGAGAGCGACATGCTCCTGATACCAGACCCCAATGCCTGTTTCATGGATCCCTTCACGGAAGTGCCCACGCTCGATATCATCTGCAACGTAAAAGATCCCGTCACCGGCGAGTCCTACTCGCGCGATCCACGCTATGTCGCGCAAAAGGCCGAGAAGTATCTCCAATCGACCGGCATTGCGGACACGGCCTACTTCGGTCCGGAGCCGGAGTTCTTCATCTTCGATGACATCCGATTCGACCAGAGCGTCAACTACGGCTTTTACTACATCGATTCGAAAGAGGGCTTCTGGAACTCCGGAAAAGAGGAAAACCCGAATCTTGGCTACAAACCCCGGTACAAAGAAGGTTACTTCCCCGTGCCACCGATGGATCAGTTGCAGGATATCCGGTCCGAAATCGTGCTCACTCTGGAGAGTATCGGCGTCCAGATTGAAGTGCACCATCATGAAGTCGCAACCGCCGGCCAAAACGAAATCGACATGCGGTTCGATACTCTGACGCGCATGGCCGACAAGCTTCAGATGTACAAATATGTCGCAAAAAACGTTTCACGGCGCCGGGGCAAGACTGCGACCTTCATGCCCAAACCGCTGTTCCAAGATAACGGTTCCGGCATGCACGTTCACCAAAGTCTGTGGAAGAACGAGAAAAATCAGTTCTTCGAGCCTGGAAACTATGCCGATATCAGCAAGAATTGTGTCCATTACATTGGCGGCCTCCTGAAACATGCGCCATCCATATTGGCATTCGCGGCTCCAACGACGAATTCGTATCGCCGCCTGGTCCCTGGATATGAAGCACCGATCAACCTCATTTACTCGCAGCGTAATCGGAGCGCGTGCGTTCGAATTCCGGTGTATTCCAAGAGCGAAAGGGCGAAGCGCCTCGAGTTCCGTTGCCCCGATAATTCGAGTAATGGCTACCTTGCGTTCGCGGCGATGCTGATGGCTGGTCTGGACGGAATTCAGAACAAGATTATGCCTCCGGACCCGGTCGATAAAGACCTCTATGATCTCGAGCCCGCAGAGAAAGCCGAAATCAAATCGACGCCGGGCAGCCTTGAGGAAGTGCTGGACGCGCTGGAAAAAGACTACGCTTACCTGATGAAGGGTGACGTATTCACGAAAGATCTCATCGAAAACTGGCTCGAGTACAAGAGACTCAAAGAAGTGGACGCCATTCGCTTACGGCCGCATCCGTACGAGTTCGCACTGTACTTCGATATTTAGGGGGCGCTCATGAAACTGGTCAAAGCGATCATCCGTCCGAACAAGCTGGAAGAAGTGAAGGACGCCTTGACTCGCCTCAGCATCTCTGGAATGACCGTGACTGAAGTTCGAGGTCACGGTCGCCAGAAGGGCCACAAGGCCATCTATCGCGGGACCGAATATAGCGTCACACTCCTACCCAAAATCATGATCGAACTCGTTATCCCAGACGAGATGCTGGATGACACGATCAAAACGATTATCGAGACCGCCCGCACCGGCGAAATCGGTGATGGTCGCGTGTTTGTCCTGCCGATGGAGCAGGGCTACAACATCCGAACTGGCGAACGCGACGCGGTTTGAGGCGGTAACGCCGGTCTATGACCGCCGACGATCCCTCAAATTCGACATCGGCGGCGGTCACAAACCGCCGCTACAGTTTTCGAACATCCTTCTCACGCTCTCCGTAATGTGTCTGTACTGTGCCGCGAAGTCCTTCAGGTGAAGCATGAGGCCGAGCGCTTCCCGGTCTTTCTCTTCGATGCGTGCGTTGGCGAGCGGCGACCAGAGGCGCAGCATCGACTCCACGTCGCGCAAGAATTCGTATTCCTCCATTAAATTCAAGCCGACCCGTTTCATAGCGACAACAGTGCTCGGGATGCGGACGTTTTCCTGAATCTGCCGGTATTCGACGAGGAATTCGACATCGACGATTCCGCCACGGCCAACCTTCAGGTCCCATGTGGCATCCGTTTCGCGGCCGATCTCGTTCTCCATCCTTGCGCGAATTGCGTTCATCTCTTCGATTTGTTCTCTTCCAAACCGCCGACCATACACAAACGATTCGATGATCTCCCGGATCGTCTCGCCCAATGCCGGATTGCCTGCCACAAATCGTGCTTTCGTCAACGCCATCCTTTCCCACGTCTCGCCCCGGTCCAGGACGTATTCACGGTAGCGTTCCGGGCTCCACACCAGAGAACCCTTCTTCCCCTCCGGCCGCAGCCGCATATCCGCCTTAAACTGCGGCGCCAATTGCCGCATCAGGTTTTCAAC
>QHXC01000402.1 GCA_003222815.1 Acidobacteriota bacterium
CACAACCACGGATTCAAGTGTCATTGCGCTTCGGGTGCGCTCGAGCGGTAACATCTTTTCTTGCCGAGCGTTCACCGTAGGATCAAGCAGCCTAGCCCGCAGCTACTGAGCCGTCTCGTCCAGCCGGCCATATCGGCGTAGTTGCGGGAATAGCCATGCGATTGCGGCGACGACCAGGATGGTTCCGATGCCGCCGGAGACGACGGAAAAGGTGGCACCGAAAAGTCCCGCCACGAGGCCGGACTCAAATGCGCCGAGCTCGTTGGAAGTACCAATGAAAAGGCCATTCAGCGCAGAAACGCGGCCGCGCATCTCATCGGGCGTGAGTACTTGAACCAGCGTCGAGCGGACGACCACGCTGATGTTGTCGCAGGAGCCGAGCAGGCACAGCATGGCCATCGAGAGCCAGAAGTGCCTCGAAATACCGAACACGATGGTGACCGTTCCAAATCCGGCCACGGCGAACAGCAAAGTCCTTCCGGCCTTTTGAAGCGGCCCGCGATGCGCTTGAAGTAGAGCCATCGAGCAGGCTCCGATTGACGGCGCAGCCATCAGCCAACCCAGGCCGCGGGGACCAACCTGGAGGATGTCCTTAGCGTAGATCGGCATCATGGCTGTTGCGCCGCCCAGAAGCACGCCGAACATATCCAGCATCACGGCCGACAACACAACCTTTTGTTTCCAGATGAATCGGAAGCCGGCGGAAAGCGCGCGCACCGTGAGAGGAGGGCGGTCCTGCGGCTGATGCTTGTACAGGATGGTCGACAGCAGAACCACAAACGTCAAAGCACCCGCCGCGGTTATCGTATAGACGAGCGTCGCGCTTCGGAAAAATCCGATGAGCAGTCCGCCGATGGCCGGTCCGGTCATTGAAGCGATCTCGAAGCCGGTGGAGTTCCAGGACACGGCATTACTGAAAATCTGCAGAGGAATGATCCGCGGAAGAAACGCGGCCCTCGCCGGTATGAAAAACGCTCGTGCCGTGCCTGTGGCGAAGAGACAGCCGTATATCCAGTAAACCGACCCACCGCGCACCGAGTTCAAAGCCAGTCCCAGCGAGGCCAGAGCGTTGAACGCCAGCGCGCACATGAAAACGCGTTTGCGGTTAAATGTGTCGGTGACGTGCCCTGCGACGAGAGCCCAGAGGACCTGAGGGAAGAACTGAGCCAGACCCGCGTAACCCAGATACAGAGCCGAACCGGTGCGCTCGTAAATTTCCCAACCGACTGCGACTTTTTGCATCTGCCAACCCGCGAACAGGACGGCATTACCAATAAAGTAGCGACGGAACGCGGGGACACGCCACGCCGCGTACGGGTCGTGAGCTTTCGAGAGGAATGGCGGTGGTGAAACGATGTTGCTTTGCACTATCGGTCTGAGGGAAGCACGGCGATGATTTCACACTGGATCAAATAGTTTCCGGAAAAACTCGAATACATCATGGTGTGGCGAGCGGGCCGGGAATGCGGGTCCGGAAACATTGTGAGCCACTCATTGTTCATAACATCTTTGAAGGACTTGTCCTTGGTCCAGACGACCATCTTGATGATGTCAGCGGTGGATCCTCCGGCGACCTCCATGACGCGGCGGACATTGGCGAACATCAGCCGGCATTGCCCTTCGATGTCGTTCGGCGCCTTTCGTGTTTCGGGATCCATTCCGAAAATTCCACTGGTCATCACAAACGGGCCTATTCGGCAGCCCATCGGGATCGGGTTGTCATGATGAAGCCCCGGTACCTCAAAGCTACGGCGTCTACTCACGATTTTCTCCTTATTTCTTAGCCATGTGTGCGTACGTGCGTGACATCACCTGGCCCACGGGAACTCCAGCTTCGATCTGGGCGATGAGCCCGGCCTCCCGCGCCACAATTGTTTCGGCCTCATCGAGCACGGCGGAAAGATTCTCCGGTTTGATGAAAACGACCCCACTGCCGTCTGCGATGACCCAGTCCCCAGGGACAACAGTGATCGTGCCCACGGTCACCGGAACATTGAAGCCTGTTTCGATGACCCGGCCCCGCGGTGTTACGGGGACGGCGCCACGCGCGAAAATGGGAAAACCCAACTCGCGGCTCTCATCAACGTCGCGGCACATCCCCTCGATGATGACGCCGGCCACTTTTTGAACGCGCGCCGCCCGAGACAGTATCCCGCCCCAACCGGAGCAATCCTGGCGTGAACGATGCTCCACTACGATAACGTCTCCGGGCCGAGCTCGTTCAATCGTTGCGGAGCACAGAGGACGTTGGGGCAGACGGCCCTCGGCGGCCTCGATCTTCACGGTCTGCACGGGGCCGGCGAGTTTCTTATCCGTTGAAAGACGATTCAACCCGAGCACAACACCGGGCAAATTCAGGCGGTCCAGCACATCGGAGATGACGCAAGAATCCAATTGACTCAAACGCTGCCGGTATTCTTCGGACATGAGGCGGAAGTATAACCTAAGTTTTGCTGTATTCCCCTCCTTGCAAAGGTTGCAAAGGAGAGGTGGCTGCGCCATTGAGCAAAAGACGCAAAGCAACCTTAAAGGGGCAGGCGGAGTGGTCATTAAAGCGAAATGCTTCGGAACGTTTTACCACGGATGTTTTCGGCACAAAGGCTGTCAAAAAAGACTTCCGATACCCTGAGGGTTGTTGACATGCGGTGCGTTCTACGCTACAAGATCTGGCCGCACCATACACGTTTCATTCGATTACATCCATGCTGCAAACGAGCGATGCGGACGACGCGAACCCGGGCAGACGCTTCGTCCTGTGACTGGACGCTAGATCCGCGCGCAGACACGAAAGGCGGATTATGGTTTCTCGTTTTCTCATTGTCTTTCTGCTGTTGACGGGAGCCGCATTTTCCCAGAGCTTCGTTGGATTCGTCGACGGCTATTACGGCTACAACTTCAACAAACCCGTCAGCGGAAAAAACCTCTACCGAAATTTCGATTTCAACCACAATCAGTTCAGCCTGAACTATGCCGAACTGGCGATCGAGCAGAAACCCGGCCCGGTAGGCTTCAGGGCCGATATCGGATTTGGAGACGCGGCTACGTGGGTCCACACGTCGGAGCCGGGCGAATACCGGTACGACTGGTCCGAAGGAGAGACGAACGATGAGATGGAAATGGCAAGCCTTAATTCTTCTGTTCCTGATACTGAACGCCGGTGTCTCCATGGCAAGGGCGCAGAATGTCAAGATCACGCCGGTGGGCGCCCGCACCGGTGAATTTTGCGGGACCGACCGGGCACTCATCTTTGAGGATCCTACCGGCGTCCGCCTCCTTTACGATCCGGGACTCACGATAACCAGCGCCACAGACGCGCGGTTGGGCGATGTTCATGTGATTTTGATCAGCCACGCGCACGGCGACCATTTGGGCGCCGCAAGGCTGAATCAGGATCCCAACTCGCCGAACGCCAGCTGTGGCTTTGGTGCTCAAGGGCCTCCGACCGTTGCTTCGCCAAACACCATGAGCGCCGAAATCGCGGCCGCCAAGAACTCTGCCGTCATTGCCGGCGGCCCTTTGGTCACCTTCATTGGCGTGAAGATCGCTGCTCAATTGGGAGCACCGAGCACGCCGGGCTGCCCGCAGGCCGGTCTCGGGAACGAGTTGGTAGTTCCGCGCAGCTCGCCGTGCACAGCGGGACTGGGCATCGGGGCGAAAAGAACGATCCGGAATAGTTCGGCAAGCGAGGGTGTGCAGGTCGCCGTCGTGTCTGCCGAGCACACGAATGAGTTGGCGGCAAGCCTCCTGAGCGACCCCGAAAGAACAAACCTTGCTGCGAATGGTCTCAGCGCGTACGTCGGCCTTGCCAACGGCTTTGTGGTCACGTTCACGAATGGTCTTAAAGTGTACCTGTCAGGAGATACTGGCTTGACGAGCGATATGAGCACCATCGTGAATGGTCTTTATGGCGCGACTCTCGCTGTTCTGAACATCGGCGATATCTTCACAACCGGCCCTGAGGAGGCCGCATTTGCCGTACTTAACATGATCCGGCCCATAGCGGTCATACCGTCACACGCCAACGAGCTGGCGACAACCGGTGGCGTTGTGAATGCCGGCTCGCGAACCGCAAGGTTCATCGACTTGATATCGCCAGGCGGGCCTCCGTTCAACGACGCTCGCGATAGGTTTCTACCTAAAAGAAGGATTCCAGTGTACGTCCCTTTAAGCGGCGTCACGATGCAGTTTGATGGTAACAGCCGCTGTCTTGCCGGCTGCCGCTAAGGCCTATCCGTTTCCCCAGGGTTGAAGACGATTTGCCGCTTCACCCTTGGGGTCTCTCTCCTGCCGTGTTAGTCATTAGGACCCTGCATCCAATGGTGACGTTTTCAGTGGTCCCCGATGTATTCGAGTATATGGCACCCTGGCCTTGCACAACTCTCCTAAGCACGATTGACCACATGTCGAAGGCGTTGTACCTTGAGTTTTCGTGGCGTTCCCGGCCTATGAACAGTGTCTCAGCACCCAAGGAGCCGAGGGCCGGCTAACGCATGGCCTGCTATTGAAATGATAAGCAACCTGGACAGATACAAGACGGACCTGAAAGTCCTTATCGACCTCGGTGGGTCGATGGATGCTGATCTGACGCTTCGCTATTTTAAAGACCAGGGAACGCTCAAAAAGGAGGATGAACCGGCTGCGGAAAAATTGTACGGCACCTTCGAGCGGGATTATCAGAGGTGGTATAGCGAGGCATACGCGGTCATCCGCCAATTGATGCCGGATCGTTTAATCGAGTTTGAACATCTCTACAAGGGTGATGGAAAGCGAAGAGAGATCAATGCCACGACGTATAACGTTCAAGATTGGCTGAACGGCGTCGGCGCCGGCGTTAACCGCTACACGGGTGAGAAACCTTATGACGATTTTGCGATAGTTTGTATGCGGTTCAGAACGCAACTCAGTATTCTTCAAACCATTGGCGCACGCTTTGAAAGCTCGCTCTTCGACATTCGTCAGATGGTACAGGCGGATCTCTTTGATTGCGAACTTAATGCCGCTCGCGAACTGCTGAAGCAAGGCTTTGCGCGTGGCGCAGGCGCCATCGCGGGTGTTGTACTGGAGAAGCATCTCGATCAGGTCGCGGCGAATCACAACATCAGTGTTCGCAAGAAGCATCCGGCAATTAGCGACTACAACGACTTGCTGAAGAACAATAAAGTGTTTGACGTTCCGACATGGCGGCAAATCCAGAGGTTTGGCACTATCCGGAATCTTTGTGATCGCAACAAAGGGGCAGAGCCAACGCCACAGGAAGTGGAGGAGTTGGTTAGCGGTGTTGAAAAAGTAACGAAGTCCATATTCTGAGCGTTAGTCAATCTGAATCAAACTGCTACCGTAGTTCTCGGCTCCAAAGTTGCTGCCGCACGCTTGCAAATAAGCAACCCAAAACTTTTCCACCTCATCCGCCTTTGCCTCCGTAGCTGCGCTTGCCCCGATGACGTATACCTGGACACCTTGCAAGCTCGCCATTCTTTGGTTCTGCCTCGTTTCGGCAAGCACGTTCTCGATGAATTGAGGAGTAATCCGAGTCCGTGAGAATTTGTATTCCTCAGAATCTTCGAGCATGTCGGAAAGGATCAACAGCGTCCCCTTCCGCTCCCGGTCCGCAGCGAAAAACTTGCCAGCCTCCTTGAGCGACCGGATCAATTCCGTCTGGGTCGACCGTGGCTCACATAATGCTTTTTCGAATGAGCTTCGTAAATGGCCGCGGATTTCCTTCAAGTGTTTCTCGAACATGAGACCATTATCCATCCAACTGGCGGGAGCAAGCTGGCAGTCGTCGATCTTTCTGAACGTTGTCGACGGCTGATGCGGAACCTGCCCCTTTACAAGTGCGATGACCATACGGTCTCCACCCTGAAAGTGGTTCTCGATGGTTCGCCACGCGTTTCTGTACTCCTCAAAATTCACAATTGTTAGAGAGGTATCGATCAGCACAAAGTAGAAAGAGTTTTGCGGCTTCGCCGGCGTCCCTGGCCGGGTCCATGCTGCCACTGCCGCTGTTGCCAGGAATTCACGTCTTGTCATTGCCGGCCCCCCTTGGAATGGTCAGTCCGGGTCGGACGCGGACCAGAGTCTGAATGGCCGGGACGTCCCCTTGCGTCTTCCGCTGCCTGTCATCCATAGAGCGTCCGTCAGGCGTCAATTCCACGTCGGCGTGGCGGTAGTAAACGGTATCGTACATCGCGACCATTTCGTTTCCGACTTCACGCTCACGTTCACAAATGGCTCTTTTCTCGCTTTCCAGTTGGGCGATCTTACGTTCCAGGCGGACAGCGCGCCGAATCACGCGTGCCTGCTCGTTGGTAATTTCGGCAAAGCCAGGTATCGGGTGGTGCGCCCAGTATGTGACCATTGCCGCACCGAGAAGGACAAATGCGTTCAACGGCAGAAACGCGGAGTTGAGATCCGGATGGCGTAGCAGGAATTCCGGGTCCACCGACATCAGATGCGCAATGCGCACCCGATTAATCCCGACGAAGGCCGCGGCCAAGATTCCCAGCGATACAACGAGCTTGACAGTCCTGGCGCCATAGGGCCGGGTCCATTGCCGAACCCACATCCCGATGCTGAATGCCCATACGGGAATGCTCACCGCCACCGCCAGCGACATAGAGGCTGTGTAAAAAAGAGGTTGGAGGAACACATCAAAGACGAAGAAATTAAAAATGGCTTCTCCAAATGTCAGTATCGCAAGCAGGCTGTTGTGCAGGAACCGGGGAAACTGTACAAACGCCACCATTTCCCTAGTCTGCTCTTTAGTCTGCTGGCAAAGACCGTCATATTTTGCGGAGATTTCGCTAGCCTTTTGCCGCTCTGCTTTCAGGGTGACCCTTTTGGGCTCGATCCTTCGATCAAATTTCCTCTCCATCGCCCTTATCCGTGCTTTGCTTGAGCTTTCGATCACGTTCCGATAGCGGGGAAACCGTCCAGAACGAAGTCCGTTAGCGTCCCGCCGAGCGTTGAAGATCACCGGGATTCGCCTGAAGCTCCGGCTCACACGGTAAACAACCAGGCCCAGGACTGTCAGCAGCACTAGCGGCCATAGCAAGCTAATTACAAAGTCGAATGTGTCCATAATCGCTCCCTCCGAGCGGCGTTTATAATTTTGCGATACTTCACGGAAAACGGACTCACTTCGGGAATCCGCGAACCAACTCGTCATACGCCGAAACCATGGACGCGTGGGGAGAGTAACTCCCAATGGTTTCGCTTCTGTTAGTGTGAAGGTCTTCCACCAGTCCGTTTCCAGGGCCTCCCCGGCCGGTAGTTCTTCGGCGGTCACTACGACAAGCTCCCCATTGGGTTGTCCTGCAGTCACAAAATACGTGCAGGCCCGATGCACGCAGCTTTACGGTGCACCATGCGTTGAGCAGGCCGGCGCGCAGATCGATCGGTTCACGCCTGGAATCGGCGGTGTCCGCCCCATTAACAGACTTGAACGCGACCTTGGGATCCCAAAGTTGGTGCTCCAGTCGAATCTCCGCAAGAAACTGTGCGGATTTTCCCAGCAGGACCTGGTCGAGGTCCGCTATCGTTAGAGCTCTGCCACGGACCGGTTCCGACGTCGCGACCGCCATTACCGACCAACGCGTAGCGATTGGCCCTGTGACTTGTCGCAGCCACGGGTTCGGCACTCTCCACCTGCCCGCTTCTTCATTCAGCGCATCGCCGCACCAGAGCCATCGCTCTCTCCCTTCTGGCCGGCACAGGGCTGCCACGTATACACCCGCAGGAAGAGGATCGCTGACAACCTCGATCTCCGATATGTTCGTATTGACGCTGGTGAGAGTCTTCATTTCAGCACGGGCTTCATCCATGCTCATCACCTGTCCATCCGCTGTCATCAGCCGGACTATGCGGAGGTGATAAGCATTGGACTCCACCACTACCGAAAATGAATGGACCGTGCTCCACCGGTCGGCTTCCTGCAAGAGGGATCCAGCCGGAGCTGATCTGGTAGCCGCAAACGCAATCAGCAAACAACGCCGGACTTGCGCAGTTTTGGAAAGCGGCAACGAGAGAGAACCAAATTTCCATGTTCCATCTGGCGCCACAAGCGTCTCGGCCAGGGTCACCACGCCAATCTCGTCTCCACAATCGGCGCCCATCCACACATGTGAGCCAGGCCGTACAAGTTCACTTCCTCCACGTGCGGAAAAGATCGCTGGGACTTTTAGCAGGCCCGTACTGTTTGCCGGCTGCTCGGCGATGGCCTCAATGGTCAAAGTCGCGGCTCTGGGCCCTTCCTCGACAATGTCTTGTACTCGCAAGGGATGTGAAATGCGCAGGGAATTGCTGCGCAACCAGGCGTCGTCACGAAAACCTGCTTCTACCCTTTGGCTGGCCACGAAAGCAATGACCTCGCAGCCCTGCGGCGGAGTGGATGGCCGGCATTGCAGATCCAACCCTGCAAGCTTCCACTGCCCCGAACCTTCGATTTTGGCGGGAGACGGAATGATCTGCCACATTCCAGAGGCGTCGCGAACGGCCACACGAACCTCCGCGCCGTACGGCAAATTCTGCGCATCTCCCATTAAGATCCACGATTGGTCGGCAAGCACCTCCGCATGCGTGATCCGAACGGACACGCGGCGGCCCTGCGGCTGCTCCCGGCCCACCTCTTGTGCGTTCGCTAGAATCGGCAGCAAGACGACCACGACCCAGGGACGCAGCGCTCTGATAACTGTGAGAACTCGTCCAGTCTGCAAATCCAGCCGCACAATCACCCTCTTCGCGTTATGTCGGATATTGACTCGGAAGGGTGTTGGAGTCGATATGCCATTAGTGCACTTTCTTTAAGATCAGAGTTAACACCAGGCCGACGAAAGTGCCTGAAGCGCGTTCTCTATTGGCCAGGGAATTGTTGACGCTGCAGACTGCCAGTGATAGAAATTGCGCCACGAAACCCTGACCATATTGGAGGCGTACTTGAGCAAGCGAACCGCACCGGTGTCCATCGTTTGTGTCGTGGTTTGGCTCACCATTGGGATGACCGCTGGAGCGCAACAAGGAGCGAAGGGCGGCCAGTGGCCGAATCATGGTGGCGATAAAGGAAGCACGAAGTATTCGCCGCTCGGCCAGATCACCAGGACCAACGTCCGGAATCTGAGCATCGCCTGGCGCCGGCCAGCGGTTGCGGACGAATTCCGAAAGCGGCGGCCGGATCTGACGTTCCCCCACCTGTTCCGCTCAACGCCGCTGATCCTCCAGCCGGAGCATTGGGTACTGGCGTAACGGCGGCGACGAACGGATTCTCGCGGTTCGGCCGCCCTACCTCGTGGCAATCCACCCAAAGACGGGCGAACTCATCCGCGGTTTTGGTAGTGGCGGCAAGGTGGACTTGCGAATGGAACTCGGCCCGCAGCCGGTGCCGTTCAACTCGACGTCGGCGCCGCTCATCGTCAAGGATGTCGTTGTCGTCGGCTCTTCGATTGCCGATAACCCGAATTTTAAGGAAGGGACTCCAGGCGACGTCCGGGGCTACGACGTCAGGACCGGCAAGCTCCGCTGGAAGTTCAGAGTCATTCCCAAGGAAGGCGAGTTCGGCGTCGAAACGTGGGAAAACCGATCGTGGGAGTACACGGGCGCGGTGAATGCCTGGACAAACCTCAGCGCAGACGAAGAGTTGGGCTACGTCTATTTGCCGCTGACTTCTCCGACGAGCGACATGTATGGCGGGCACCGGCTCGGCAACAATCTCTTCAGCGATAGCCTTGTATGCATCAAAGCCGAAACCGGCGAACGCGTTTGGCATTTCCAGACCGTGCACCACGATCTGTGGGACTATGACCTGCCAGCCGCGCCGATCCTCGCCGACATCACGGTGAACGGTAGACGCGTCAAAATTGTGGCGCAGGTTACCAAGCAAGGCTTTGTTTTTGTGTTCGATCGCGTGACAGGTCAGCCGGTCTGGCCCATTGAGGAGCGGCCCGTTCCGCGCTCGACTACTCCCGGTGAACAAACCTCGCCGACGCAGCCGTTCCCAACCAAACCGGCGCCCTTCGAGCGTCAGGGCGTGACGATCGACGATCTGATCGACTTCACGCCTGAACTGCGCGCCGAAGCCGTCGAAATAACCAAGCGGTATGTCATCGGCCCTCTCTTCACGCCACCCTCGATCAAACGCGGCGGTCCGAACGACACCAATGGCACGCTCCAACTGCCGGGCTCGGTGGGCGGCGCGGACTGGAATGGCGCTGCGTTAGACCCGGAAACAGGAATGTTGTATGTGCCCACCGTCACCGGAACATTTGCTGCCGACCTGATTCCTGGCGATCCTAGCCGCACGAACCTCCGGTACAAAAACGGAACGCGCGACTTCG
>QHXC01000403.1 GCA_003222815.1 Acidobacteriota bacterium
GTGTGCTTTTGGCAATTCCGTCGATGTATCGGGTGATGGCCGCAACGGAAGGCGATTTCAACGTGTCCTCCGTTCGATTCCCGATCTCCGGGGGTGAACCGCTGCCGATTTCCATTGCCGAAGCTTTTGAAAAACGCTTCCGGGTTCCGATCTACGAAGGGTATGGACAGACCGAAGCTGCACCGGTGGTTACGTTGAACGTGCCGGCCGCGCGAAAGCTGGGGACGATTGGGAGACCAGCGCCTGGCGTCGAGGTCGCGATATGGGACGATCGGAATCGAGTTCTGCCTAGCGGCCAGGTCGGAGAAATCATGGTCCGCGGCCGGAACGTCATGCAGGGCTATCGCAACCTTCCCGAAGAAACCGCGAGGACGATTACAAACGGGTGGCTGCATACGGGTGATTTAGGAAAGCTCGATCAGGAGGGTTTTGTCACGGTTACGGGACGGAAGAAGGATCTCATTATTTCGGCCGGAGAAAATATCTATCCGCGCGAAATTGAGGAAGTGCTTGCGCAACACTCGAAGGTGAAGGAGGTAGCGGTTATCGGTGTGAAGGATGAAGTGCGAGGTGAAGTTCCGAAGGCCTTTGTGATTGCACGTGACGGAAACACGGTTGACGAGAAGGAATTGCGAGCATTCTGCCGGGATCATCTCGCCAATTACAAAGTACCGAAGTACATCGAGGTCGTTCCGGATTTACCGCGCACGCCGACCGGCAAAGTCCTCAAGCGGGCGCTCTCGGCCGGCGCGGCTGGAAATCAGGTAGCCGGTTGATTTCACTTGAGCGGAATGTATAATTCGTCTTTGATTTTTTGCAATCCGGCAATAACACACCACAAGGAGAATCTATGGCGTACATTATTTGCGAACCGTGCATCGGCACCAAGGACACGGCATGCGTCGACGCATGCCCGGTGGATTGTATCCATCCAAAGAAGGATGAGCCCGATTTCGAGGCCGCGACGATGCTCTACATCCACCCGGAGGAATGCATCGACTGTGGTGCGTGCGAACCGGCGTGCCCGGTGACGGCAATCTTTCCTGAGGACAATGTCCCAGAACAGTGGCAGCAGTACATCCCAATGAATTACGAGCACTACGGGCTGAAGAAGTAAGAAGAGCCAGCTAAAGAAACCACTCCAAAAATGGGGGACGGAGAGCGAATTGTTGACTTGAGAATTCAGTCTCCGGCCCCCATTTTCATTTCCGGTCCAGGCAGTCGGCTAAGATGTTGCCCCTTTCGTTATCGCATAAACCTTCCATACAATAAACGCTCCCTTTGCGATGTCAGGGAAAGAAGAGGAGGCTGGGGATTATGGGAAGTCCTCAAGATTTTGAACGGGGAACCGAAGTAAGCGAGGCGCAGATTGCTGTCCACTGGAAAGAAGAGGAGTTTGTGCATCCTCCCGCGAAATTCATTGGCCAGGCGAACCTGGCCAACCCCGACGTCGTGGAGCGGTTCAACGAAGAACATTTTCCAGAATGCTATAGAGAATATGCAGACATGCTGACCTGGAATCAGTATTGGCACACGACTCTGGATGCCGGCAACCCTCCTTTCTGGAAATGGTTTGTAGGCGGGAAGCTCAATGCTTGTTACAACTGCGTGGACCGAAACCTCGCGAAATACAAGAACAAGGCGGCGCTCATATTTGTTCCCGAACCGGAGGATGAGGCGGTTTACGCACTTACATATCAGGAACTCTTTGTCCGGGTGAATGAAGTTGCGGCTGTTCTACGCGACTTTTGCGGGCTAAAGACTGGCGACCGAGTCACGGTTCACATGCCCATGATTCCGGAGTTGCCGATCACGATGCTTGCCTGCGCGCGGCTGGGCATTATCCACTCGGTTGTATTCGGGGGATTCAGTGGTGAAGCCGCCGGGCTTCGCGCGGCGGACTCGGGAAGCCGCGTCATGATTTACGCGGATGGCTATTACCGCAATGGAAAGGTCGTAGATCACAAGCCGGGCGCGGATAATGCCGTCGAGGTGGCCGGGCAGGAAGGCCAGAAGATTGACAAGATTCTCGTTTGGCGCCGCCATCAGGGCCAAAATCTCTCGACGAAGCCCATGGTGAAGGGGCGCGATTATTTCATCGATGATGTGCTCAAAGACTTCAAAGGGTGCAGAGTCGATCCCGTCGCGATGGATGCGGAAGCCCCTCTTTTCTTGATGTACACGAGTGGGACTACCGGCAAACCCAAGGGTTGCCAGCATCGCACCGGCGGCTACCTGGCCTATGTCACGGGAACAGCCAAGTACTACCAGGATATTCATCCGGAAGATGTCTACTGGTGCATGGCCGATATCGGTTGGATCACGGGGCATTCCTACATCGTTTATGGCCCTTTGGCCCTGGCCGGTACCAGTGTCCTTTATGAAGGCGTCCCCACGTATCCAGACGCGGGCCGGCCGTGGCGAATTGCGGAGCAGCTTGACGTCAACATCTTTCATACTTCGCCGACGGCGATCCGCATGCTAAGGAAAGCCGGCCCGGATGAGCCAAAGAAATACAAATATCACTTCAAGCACATGACGACGGTTGGCGAGCCGATCGAGCCCGAGGCCTGGCGGTGGTATTACGACGTCGTCGGCAAGCGGGAAGCAGTGATCGTGGACACCTGGTGGCAGACGGAAAATGGCGGTTTCCTCTGTTCCACGAAACCCGCGCTGAATCCGATGAAGCCCGGTAGCGCAGGGCCACCCGTTCTCGGTATTTTTCCGATGATCTATGACGAACAGGGCAACGAGGTTCCCGCTGGTTCCGGCAGAGCGGGTAATATTTGCATTCGCAACCCGTGGCCGGGGATCATGCAGACTGTTTGGAAGGACAACAACCGCTTCGTGAGCCAGTACTATCAAAAATATTGTAAAGACCGGAACAGCAAGGATTGGCGTGACTGGCCTTATTTTGCTGCGGACGGGGCCGTGCTCGCAGCCGACGGCTACTATCGAATTTTAGGTCGTGTGGACGATGTCATTAACGTGGCCGGCCACAGGCTGGGAACGAAAGAACTGGAGTCCGCTTGCCTCACGCTTACGGATGTGGCAGAGGCCGCGGTCGTCCCGGTTGTCGACGAGATTAAGGGACGAGTGCCCGAGGTCTACGTTTCCCTGAAGGCTGGTGTCTCAGACGGGGAGCGAGTCGGGCGCCAGGTCGTCTCCACGCTTGAGACGATCATCGGAAAGATCGCCCGTCCGAAGGCGGTTCATATCGTGCCGGACCTGCCGAAGACCCGATCCGGCAAAATCATGCGCCGAGTGCTTGCCGCAATTTCGAATACGATGGACACGGGCGATGTTACAACGTTGGCCAACCCTGATGTTGTGGAACAAATTCGGCAGCAGATTCAAGGTAAAGGCCCCGTGATAACCAAAGAAGGTCCCGAAGACGTGAAACGATTCGGAGAAAACGAGTAGACGCCCATGAAAACAAAAGTTGGATTCATCGGCCTCGGCATCATGGGGAAGCCGATGGCCAAGAACCTCATCAAAGCCGGGTTCACTTTGGTTGTACACAATCGAAGCCGGACGGCTGTGGACGAACTAGTAAAGCTGGGTGCAACGGCCGCGGGATCGCCGCGTGAAGTCGCATCTTCCGTCGATACTATCATCACCATGCTGCCGAATTCTCCGGACGTCGAATCCGTTGCGCTCGGTGAGAAGGGCATCAAGGAAGGCGCAGCGAGGGGTCAGCTCTTTCTCGACATGAGCACGATCAATCCGATCGTCTCCCAGAAAATCGCTAGGGAACTGGAACCGCTCGGCGTTGTGATGGTCGATGCTCCCGTCAGTGGCGGCGAGAAGGGTGCGATCGAAGGAACTCTGTCGATCATGGTGGGAGGCCGGTCGCAAGATTTCGAACGTGCGCTTCCGATCTTCAACGTGCTTGGAAAGACTATCACTCATATGGGTCCGCTGGGAGCAGGCGGATTTACGAAACTGGCCAATCAGATCATCGTGGCGATTAACCTAACGGCGATTGGCGAAGCGCTTGTGTTCGGGACAAAAGCGGGCGTGGATCCGCAGAAGATGATTCGTGCGCTCGCGGGAGGACTGGCCGGAAGCAAGTGCCTTGACCAAAAGTCCGAAAAAATTTTAACCGGAGATTTCGCTCCGGGCTTCAAGATCGATCTCCACTTCAAAGATTTGAACCTCATCCACGAGGCAGCGCGGTCTGTTGGAGTGCCGATTCCGACCGCAGCCTTTGTCGAACAACTTTTCGCCGCACTGCGCATTCGTGGCCGCGGCGGGCTGGACCATTCCGGTGTGATCACGCTGTTTGAAGATCTCGCCGGAGTACAAGTGAGGCGGGGGGACCAGGCTGGTGGGCCCGACGCTAAAGAAAGGCAGTCATGATCCGTCACATCGTGCTCTTTAATTTGAAACCTGAAATCGAAGCTGGAGACCGGGAATGGCTATTCAGTCAGATGCGAGGCCTGTCAAAGATTCCGAGTGTGAGGAGACTCGCTCTCAGCAAACTGCTTGACCCGCGCGAAGCCTGGTACAAGGAGAGGATCGCGACGGACTATGAGTGGGCGCTGACGATGGAATTCGACGATGAAGATGGTCTCTATTTATACCAGAACGATCCGTACCACATCACAACAGCGCAGGAAATCCGCAAACGTGTGAGCAACATCAAAATTGTGGATTTTGTCAAGGTGTAGACGTGAACGCGTCCCCTAAAACATTATGACATCAGAAATCAGCAACTATATCAGGCGGCACGAGGCCGCTATCGCGCCGTTGTACAAGGATTACAGTCAAAAACTGTGGGACCTGTCGCTTTCGGGAAGCGAGGAACGAGAGAAGGCACTCGTCGAAGCGAAAGAGCGATACCTGAAGGTATACAACAACAGCGAAGAGTTCCGCCAAATACGCCAGTGGAAATCTTTGCACGTCCAGACCGATCCGATCGAAGCACGGCAATTGAAGCTGATCCACGACGCCTTCGTTCCGCATCAGATCAAGGAAGACGTTTTACGCGATATCGTTCGACGCGAGACCGAAATCGAAAATTTCTTCAATACCTTTCGCGCAAATTTTGAGGGCAGCGAAGCATCCGACAATCAGCTGCGCGATGTTCTTCGAAACGAGAACGACATCACACGCCGCCGCGCGTCCTGGGAAGCCAGCAAGCAGATAGGGCGTGAGGTCGCTTCGCAGTTGCTCGAGCTGATTGCGATCCGAAATCGAGAGGCCCGAAATCTGGGTTACCCGGACTATTACTCGATGATGTTCGAGCTTCAGGAGCTCGATGAGAAGTGGGTCTTTTCGCTGTTCGAACGTCTCGAGCATCTTTCGGAACCGGCTTTCTCCGAAATGAAAGCGGAATTAGATGCGACGCTCAAAGAGAAATACCGCGTGACCGATCGCGAAAACTATCCGTGGCTTTATAGTGACCCGTTCTTTCAGGAATTCCCGGCCGCCGGCGCCAGCGAATCGCTGGACGAGATCTTTAAAGATCCGGATATCGAAGCCCTCACCCGGGCGCATTACCACAGCATTGGGCTGGACATCGAAGATTTGCTGCGGCGCGCGGATCTTTACGAACGGGAAGGAAAGTCGCAGCACGCCTTCTGCCTGGATGTGGATCATGAAGGTGACATTCGCGTGTTGTGCAACATCCGCAAGAACGAGAGGTGGATGAGCACCATGCTCCACGAGTTTGGTCACGCGGTGTACGACAAGTACAATGACCGCTCTCTCCCCTTTTCGCTCCGCACTCCCGCTCACATTCTGACGACCGAAGCCATTGCGATGCTGAATGGGCGCATGTCGAAAGATCCGGACTGGCTTATGAAAATCGGCGGGTTGTCGGAAGGCGACGCGAAGCGGGTGGGCGCAAGCGCTTTGAAAACGCTGCGGTCGGAGATGCTGATTTTTCTCCGGTGGGCGATAACGCTAGTGCGTTTCGAGCGCGAACTTTACCGCAATTCCGGACAGAATTTGAATTCGCTTTGGTGGAAATATGTCGAGCGCGTGCAGAAGGTCACACCACCGTCCAATCGCGATCAGCCGGATTGGGCGTCGAAAATTCACCTCGCTAGTTCGCCCGTGTATTACCAGAACTACGTCCTGGGTGAGCTTATGGCCTCACAACTCCTGTGGCACATTCATGGCAAGGTTGTCCGGTCAGGCAGCTATGCTGGTAATCCGGAAGTGGGGCAGTATCTTGTGGAAAACGTATTCAAACCGGGCGCACGCTACGATTGGAATACGTTGCTGAAGAAAGCGACAGGGGAAGAATTAAACCCGGAACACTTTGTGCGGCAGTTTGTCGACAATAATTGATCGGGGAGGTCCGAACTGTAGCGGCGGTCGATGACCACCGAAAACTGGCGCCCAATAGAGCGCGATATAACTCGGTCTTCCAGATTTCTACTGTTAAGGCCTCAAGCTCTTCGCGTAGTTCAAATAGTTCCGTGCAAGCCCCTCGTTGCCTTCGATGTACTGCTTCCACTGCTCATCCGAATACCCTGCCGGCGGCGGCTGAGATTTCATACGGGTCGCAATGTCAACGGCCTTCTGGGCATATTGAACGGCGCGATCGAGATTCTTTCGCTCCAACGCATAGGCTCGGGACAGGGTCAACAAAGCGCTCAAGTTATCGGCGTCGACCTTAATGATCTTTTCGCCGTATTCCATAACCTTCGCGGAATCGTTCTTCTCCTGGTAGATTTTCATCAACTCCAGGTAGACTTCTCGCAGGGTTTTCGACTGCGGGAACTGCTTTTCAAAATCCTGAAGCAAGGCGATTTTCTTATCCGTGTTGCTTTCTGCGTCAATCTTCTGAAATGCCTTATCTTCGGGACTACCGGCGATCACCTGCGCATTGGCGTTGGAGACCAGTCCACCTACAAAGACAACACACAGCGTCAAGATGACTCTTGTCTTCATTTGGTGCTCCTTCTAAACACTCCTCATGGGGTAGGCCAACTCTATCAGAACTCGCCCAAACCCTGGCAACTTTTTTGGCGGCAAGTCGCTGCTGCCAGGGTGCCATCCTTGGTAATTTGAGCAAACACTACCAGGTACATCAAAAGGAAGCGTTTAAGGGGTCACTACGGTCGTTTTTCCGCCGGCAACGGCAGCGAAGTCTGCGTAAGACCGGCCCTCGAGGGCGCTCGGTTCCAACCCGAAGAACCGGAAAAAGTAAT
>QHXC01000404.1 GCA_003222815.1 Acidobacteriota bacterium
CGTCCTTCGCGCTACTGTGTCACCAAGGATGGTCTGGTCATCATGGCTTCTGAAGTCGGCGTGTTGGATGTCCCGCCGGAAAACATCGTTCTCAAAGGACGTCTTCAGCCGGGCAAGATGTTTCTCGTGGATACGCGAGAGGGCCGCATCATCGACGACACGGAACTCAAGCACAAGATGGCGAGCGAGAAACCTTATCGCCAGTGGCTGAACGAAAATCTGGTTCGCCTGGCGGATCTTCCCGAGCGGCATGTTCCGGAGCCCGACCACGAAACGGTTCTTCTCCGCCAACAGATTTTCGGATACACGCATGAAGATCTTCGAATCCTGATGGCCCCGATGGCAAAGAATGGCGAAGAAGCCATCGGCTCGATGGGAACCGATACGCCACTGGCTGTTCTATCGGACCGCGCACCCTCGCTGTTCAATTATTTCAAACAGTTGTTCGCGCAGGTCACAAATCCTCCGCTCGACGCGATCCGCGAAGAGTTGGTCACGTCCATGTCGACCGCGCTCGGGCCGGAGCGGAATTTGTTGAAGCCGGAACCGGAAAGCTGCCGGATGATCAAGGTTCTTTCGCCGATCATTGACAACGACGATCTCGCAAAGTTGCGTCACATCGCTCTGCCCGGATTCCGGTCGATCACTCTCCCGATGTCTTTCAAGGTAGCCGAAGGCGGCGAGGGTATGCGCCGAGCCCTGGAGAATTTATTCGAGACCGCGAGTCTTGGGATCAACTCGGGCGCAACGATCCTGATCTTGTCGGATCGCCAGGTCGACAAAGACCACGCCCCGATTCCGAGCCTGCTGGCCACCTCGGGGCTGCATCACCACCTTGTCCGTGAAGGAACTCGGACCAGGGCAACCTTGATCGTTGAGACTGGCGATGCACGTGAGGTGCATCACTACGGCCTGTTGATTGGCTATGGCGCCTCGGCCATCAATCCATATCTTGCCTTTGAGACGCTGGACGATATGGTCCGCCAGAACCTGCTCACGGGGATCGACCATCGCAAGGCGGTCAATCACTACACGAAGGCTGTGAAAAAGGGTGTCGTGAAAGTGATGTCGAAAATGGGAATCTCCACGCTTCAAAGTTATCGTGGAGCGCAAATATTCGAGGCGATTGGGCTCGACCAGAAATTTGTGGAGAGGTATTTCACGAATACGCCGTCGCGTATCGGGGGGATTGGGCTCGATGAAATTGCTGAAGAGACGATTGCGCGTCATCGCCACGCGTTTCCCGAGCGCCCGGTGCGCCAGCCTGATTTGGAATGGGGCGGCCAATACCAGTGGCGGCAAGACGGCGAGTATCACATCTATAACCCGGAGACGATCCACAAGCTCCAATACTCGACGCGCACCAACAATTACAGGGTCTTCAAGGAATACAGTGCGCTTGTGAATTCCACGAGCGAGAAGTTGTGCACGCTTCGCGGTTTGATGGACTTGAAATTCGCTTCCGAGCCAGTTCCGCTGGACGAAGTGGAACCGGTGGAATCCATCGTCAAACGCTTTGCCACGGGCGCGATGTCGTTCGGGTCCATCAGCAAGGAAGCTCATGAGACTTTGGCCATCGCCATGAACCGCATCGGCGGCCGCAGCAATACGGGCGAAGGCGGCGAAGATCCCGCTCGATATATTCCGGATCCTAACGGTGACTCGCGCTCCAGCGCGATCAAGCAAGTCGCATCCGCCCGGTTTGGTGTCACGAGTCAATACCTGGTCAATGCGAACGAGCTGCAGATCAAGATGGCGCAGGGCGCAAAGCCCGGCGAAGGCGGACAGCTTCCGGGCCATAAGGTCGATGAAAACATAGCGCGAGTGCGGCATGCGATTCCGGGTGTCGGGCTGATCTCGCCGCCGCCGCACCACGATATCTATTCGATCGAGGACCTCTCGCAGCTCATCTATGATCTGAAGAATTCCAATCCTCGCGCGCGCATCAGCGTGAAGCTGGTGGCCGAAGTGGGCGTCGGCACCATCGCCGCGGGCGTCGCCAAAGCTCATGCGGACGTCGTTCTCATCTCCGGAGACAGCGGCGGAACGGGCGCCTCACCCGTGACCAGCATTAAACACGCCGGTATTCCGTGGGAACTCGGACTGGCAGAAACGCACCAGGTGCTCGTCATGAACAATCTGCGCAGCCGCATTACCGTGCAGACCGATGGCCAACTCAAAACCGGACGTGACGTGGTCGTCGGAGCGCTGCTGGGCGCGGAAGAGTTTGGTTTCGCCACATCCGCCCTGATCGTATCCGGCTGCATTATGATGCGCGTTTGTCATCTCAACACCTGTCCGGTGGGAGTTGCGACGCAGGATCCTGTACTTCGTCAGAAATTCACGGGCAAACCGGAATACGTCGTGAACTACTTCAAGATGATCGCGCAGGAAGTGCGCGAGCTTATGGCTCAATTGGGCTTCCGTACGGTTGATGAAATGGTTGGACGCCGGGACAAGCTGGATTTGCGGAAAGCCATCGACCATTGGAAGGCCAGTAAGCTGGACCTTACGCCAATCCTCTACATGCCCGAAGTTCCAGAAAACGTCATCACGCGGCACGTCCATGCCCAGGATCACGGTCTGGACAAGGCTCTCGACAATTTGTTGATCGAGTTGGCGAAGGACGCACTCGAGCACAAGACCCCAGTGGAACTGCAGCTTCCGATTCGAAACGCCAATCGCACGGTCGGCACGATGCTGGGCAGCGAAATCTCGCGGCGTTATGGCCGCGAAAGTTTACCCAGCGACACGATCCGTATCCGCTTCACTGGTTCTGCAGGCCAGAGCTTTGGCGCCTTCATTCCGAAGGGCCTGAGCCTGACACTGGAAGGGGACGCTAATGACTATTTCGCGAAGGGACTGTCGGGTGGGCGGATCGTGATTTTCCCGCCGGAGTCGGCCACTTTCCGAGCTGAAGAAAACATCATCATCGGAAACGTCGCGCTCTACGGCGCAACATCCGGGGAAGCGTTTATCCGGGGCGTCGCCGGCGAGCGCTTCGCGGTCCGAAACAGCGGCGCGGCCGCTGTAGTTGAAGGCGTGGGTGATCATGGCTGCGAGTATATGACTGGAGGACGCGTCGTGGTTCTCGGCAGAACCGGACGGAATTTTGCTGCCGGGATGAGCGGCGGTGTCGCCTACGTCATTGACGAAGAAGGAGACTTTCCGCAGCGTTGCAATCTCCAGATGGTCGATTTGGAAACTCTTGAAGATCCGGATGAAGAAAACTTCGTGCGGAGAATCATCGCGCGGCACGCGGATCTCACGAAGAGCAAGCGCGCGGAAGCGATTCTTGCCCATTGGGAAACGTACCGGGAGAAGCTGGTCAAGGTAATGCCGCTCGATTACAGGCGCGTACTCGCCGAAAAAGGTCAGCAAACTGGAGAGACTTTCGTCATGGTGCAACATGGGTAGTCTGACCGGCTTCATGGAAATCGCTCGAGTCACGCCGGAGCGCCGGCCGGTCGAGGAGCGTATTCAGGATTGGAAAGAAGTCTACAAGGAATTCCCGGAAAGCACGCTAAAGGCTCAAGCCTCCCGATGTATGGACTGCGGGGTGCCTTTCTGCCATCAAGGTTGTCCGCTTGGAAATGTTATTCCCGATTGGAATGACCTGGTTTACCGCGATCGATGGAAGGAAGCGCTGCAGCGGCTCCTTTCAACCAACAACTTCCCCGAATTTACAGGCCGCATTTGCCCAGCTCCGTGCGAAGGCTCGTGCGTGCTGGGAATCAACGCCGATCCCGTCACGATCAAGAATGTTGAGGTCGCAATCATCGATCGCGCCTTTAAAGAAGGGATCGTCAAGCCATCGCCTCCATCCGTGCGTACCGGAAAGCGAGTGGCCGTTGTGGGGTCGGGACCGGCGGGTTTGGCAGCAGCAGCACAGTTGAATCAGGCCGGACATTGGGTCACCGTTTTCGAGCGCGCCGATCGCATTGGCGGTCTGCTGCGATACGGAATCCCTGAGTTCAAGATGGAGAAGCAGGTCCTGGATCGGCGGCTGAACATCATGCATGAAGAGGGAATCACGTTCCAGACCAATGCCGACGTGGGCGTCAACGTCTCTGTTGAAGATTTGCGCCGGGACTTCGACTCGATCCTTCTCGCTGGCGGCGCCACGTTACCTCGAGATCTTCCGGTTCCCGGCCGCGAGCTGAAGGGTATCTACTTCGCGATGCAATTCCTGCCTCTTCAGAACAAACGTTGCGAAGGCGACATCATTCCCGACTCCGAATTCATCAGCGCGAAGGACAAGCACGTCGTCATCATTGGTGGCGGTGACACGGGCGCGGACTGCCTTGGGACAGTGCACCGGCAGGGCGCGCGTTCCGTAGTCCAGTTTGAATTGCTTCCAAAGCCGCCGCTGGATCGCGCTCCGGACAATCCGTGGCCCAATTGGCCGAACATCTTCCGTACCTCCTCTGCGCACGAAGAAGGCGGCGCGCGCGAGTACAGCGTTTTGACAAAAAGCTTCACCGGCAGTAACGGGCACGTCGAACAACTTCATGGCGTCCACGTTGAATTCGAGGGCAGAAACATGCGTGAGATCCCCGGAACCGAATTCACGATTGATGCCGATCTCGTGCTCCTCGCAATGGGATTTCTCGGTCCCGAACGCAATGGGATGCTCGCCCAACTCGGCGTTACCGTCAATGAACGCGGTAACGTCGCCACCGACTCCGACAAAATGACGAACATTCCCGGCATCTTCGCTGCCGGCGACATGTCCCGCGGCCAATCCCTCGTCGTCTGGGCCATCCGTGAAGGCCGTGTTGCCGCGCGCTCGATGGATAAGTACCTCATGGGCAGCACCGATTTGCCGTAAAAGTTTAAGCCGCGGATTGCGCGGATTACGCGACGGACGGATGGAGTCTGCGTAATCCGCGCAATCCGCGGCTCGTATTTTGAATATAATTTCGGGGCCATGATCGTCATGAAGTTCGGCGGCACGTCGGTCGAAGATGCCGCTGCCATTGACCGCTCTTGCTCGATTGTCGGGGAACGCATTTCTCGAAAGCCTTTCGTTGTAGTTTCTGCTCTCGGTGGCGCGACTAATGGCTTGTTGGAAGCCGGTAACCTTGCCGCCAATGGGGAAATGCGGGCCGCAATGGCGATTGCGGACCGGCTCGAGCAGCGGCATTTGGAGCTGCTGCCCTCCACAGCCGAACATTTTGTGCGATTGCGTGAGTTGCTGAAGGCTTTGAGTGCGATCGGCGAGTTTTCCCTGCGCACACAGGACCTGATTGCTGCTTACGGAGAAGTTGTTTCTTCGCTGATTTTCACCGACCGAGTCCAACGTCTCGGCTTCGATGCGGTTCACGTCGACGCGCGGCAATGTATGATCACCGACGACCGTTTCGGGAAAGCTTCACCGCTGAGGGACCTGACGACCGCGCGGCTTGAGGAAATCGCCAGGCCAAGCCTGAATTCCGGCCGAGTAGTGGTGATGGGAGGATATATCGGCGCAACCAAATTGGGCATGACGACAACGCTCGGCCGTGGCGGCTCCGATTACAGCGCTGCGATAGCCGGCGCGGCATTGAACGCCGAAGAAATTCAAATCTGGACGGACGTCGATGGGCTGATGACGGCGGATCCACGTATCGTGGCCGAGGCATGGAAGGTGAAAGAGATCTCCTTTGAGGAGGCATCCGAACTGGCCTATTTCGGAGCGAGAGTTCTCCATCCTTTGACCCTATTGCCAGCCGTGGAGCAGAACATCCCGGTTTACATCCTGAATTCGAGAAAGCCGAAGGGCACCGGAACTCGCATTACTCGCCAGGCACGTCCGTGCAGGAACTTGATCAAGTCGATCGCGTGCAAACGTGGAATTACGATCGTCACCGTCTCGTCGTCACGCATGCTGATGGCATACGGTTTTCTGAAGGCTCTGTTCGAGGTTTTCGACCGGCACCACACATCGGTAGACATGGTTGCCACTTCCGAGGTCTCCGTTTCTCTGACGTTAGACAATGTCTCCTGGCTCGATGCCATCGTTGAAGACTTGAAATCCCTCGGCGAGGTCGAAGTCGCTACAAACATGGCGCTCATCTGCCTTGTCGGAAATAACCTCAAATACACGCCCGGCGTTGCTCGCCGCGCTTTTGGCAGCATTGCCGATATCAATATCCTGATGGTTTCGCACGGAGCCTCGAATATCAATTTCAGCTTCATCGTGGATCAGAACGATGCCGATTCCGCCATTCAGAAGCTCCACGCGGATTTCTTTCATGACATCGATCGTGAGGTTTTCGAACAGCCGGCTTAGGATTTCCTCAACGTCCGTGCATCGCTCGCATGTGTTCCGCCATATTCCCTGATGGCCGTAAGTGCAGGAAAGCAACCAGAGCCACCGGGTGATTTCCGTAAACGGCCTTCAGCTGAGGCGTCAGGCCATACGCGGTGGCCTGTACACCCAACCCCAGATTCATGGATGGAATGCGAACCGCGAGGTCTCTCTCGTATCCAAAACTGTAGGCCTGAACTCGCCCAATCGGCTTCTCTTCGATATGCACCGCTGCGGGTGATTCTCCAGCGAGCAGACTGCGGTCACGGTCCACGTTCTCAATTCGAGTCCATACCCAATTTCGTTTCAGGAAATTCACTGTGGATTCCATAGCGTAGGAATTGAAGATGCGCTCGCCGCCATGGTCCATGTCTTTGTTTCGGCCCCACACGATGCTGGAGGCGGCGTGGCCTGACGAGAACTGCAGATTGTGATGAATGGAAGCGGTGGTCCGAAGCGTGTCGAGGTCCGGTTCTAACGCCTCCCGGTTGTTGATCCTTCCAATCGAAAACTGACCGGTGAAATTGCTGGCCGGTGCAACGGTGAGACGTGATGAAAAAGAGTCCGGCTCTCCTCCATCGATGTTCCACCGGTTTTCGTTCGGTTCGCGGCCGTGAAACGTTGAGGCCTCAAGCTGCAATGGGCCGCTGACCACGCCGAGCGTGATTACGCTATTGGAGATGTGTGTGGAATCCTCTTCGTGGTGCCCGAGCACAGCCATTGGATTCTCGGACGCCGATGCTCGGTGCGGATAGGCCGCGGGACCCAAAGCTGGATCTCCAATCGGACCGCCATAGAGAAACATTTGCGTGCGGTCTGAAAATCGAAATTCGTACCGGACCGCTAACTCCATGAACAGATCGTGCGGGTGTTGGCCATCGACAATCGGCAAGCCATACGCCGTTTCTCCGGTTTGGAAAAGTTCCGGGTAACGGCGGTGGGTCACCGTTGCGGGTTCCAGACTCAGCATCGGGTGAAACGCTATGACGTGCCGGCCGAGTTCG
>QHXC01000405.1 GCA_003222815.1 Acidobacteriota bacterium
AGTTGCAGAAACGTGATGATCTACATGGGACAGCTTCTGCAACGAAGAATCATCCCCCTTTTCCACTATGCGTTAAACCCCGATGGCGTCCTGTTTCTAGGATCATCGGAAACCGTTGGCGGCTTCGGCGACCTGTTCACGTCAATTGATAAGAAGTACAAGATCTACAACAAAAAACCGAACGCGAGTACGGTGGCTTTCAATTTTGTCCCGCAATTCGACATGGACGAGGAGCCACGGAGCCAAAACGAAGCTGCTCCACAACGGGTGGATTTGCAGCGCGTCGCTGATCAGATTCTGCTGAACCGGTATGCCCCGGCCAGTGTCATGGTGAACGGTAAACTCGACATCGTTCAATTTATCGGTCAGACCGGACGTTTTCTAGACCCCGCGCCCGGTGATGCCAGCCTGAATCTGCTGAAGATGGTCAAGAGCGGCCTGCAACTGGAGCTGCGGCTCGGTTTTGAAAAAGTGAAACAGACCGGCACTTTCCGCAAAGAAGGCTTGCTCATTGAGCACAATGGCGGTCTGAAGAACGTCGATTTCGAAATCATTCGCGTGAAAAACACTCCGGGAAAGGAACTGTACCACCTTGTTGTATTCGAAGAAGTATCCCGGACCCACGGTTCGCCTCCGGAGACCACCGGCATGGAGAAGCCGGCTAAAAAAGCCGGCACGACCAAGTTGACAAAAACGGAATTGGAGTCCGCGCGCCTGAAAGAGGAACTCGAGGCGACACGCGACTACTTGCAATCCATAATTGAAGAGCAGCGAACGACGAACGAAGAGCTGCGCTCGGCCAACGAGGAGAACCAATCGAGCAATGAAGAGCTGCAGAGCATCAACGAGGAACTGGAAACGGCAAAGGAGGAGCTGCAGTCCACCAACGAAGAGCTGCAGACGGTCAACGAAGAGCTGCAGAACAGGAATGACGAACTATCGCAGCTCAACAATGACCTGAACAATCTGCTGAGCAGCGTGAACATTCCCATCATCATGCTAGGCAACGATCTCCGGATCCGCCGCTTCACGCCGATGGCGGAAAAGATCATGAACCTCATTGCGACAGACGTCGGTAGGCCAATCACCGACATCAAACCGAATCTGAAAATTCAGGACCTGCGCCAGTCGATTGCGCGAGTGATCGACACACTCGAAATTCACGAAAACGATGTTGAAGACAACGGTGGAAGGTGGTATTCGATGAGAATACGACCGTATAGAACCCTCGATAATAAAATCGACGGGGTCGTTCTCGTTTTTCTGGATATCGAATCACGGCTCCGTCCTGCCAAGCAAGCATGAAAGAGCGTCAAGGTGCGCGTTTGCCAGACCGTTTAGGGAATCCCTCTATCGTTGTGCCGCAGCGGCTTCGCGGCCTGGTGGAGCAGGTAGAAACGTATCGTGGCCAATTGGCCACGGAGAGAGGCAAGCTGGACGAAGCGCGCGCACAGTTGCGGGAATCCTATTCCAAATACAACGAACTGTACGAGCTCGCTCCGATCGGATTCCTCACACTGGATCGACACGGGCGAATCCGGGAATTGAATGAAAAGGCGGCGCGCCTCTTGGCGTTTCCTTCGGAGTGGCTTATCGATAAGCCTTTTGTCGTATTTGTGGCCAAAGCAGATCTCCGGCGTTTTCTGGCCCACCTGGTGCGGTCCATTCGTACTCCCGAGCAGCAAACGATCGAATTGAATTTATCGGCGGGAGCACACCTTCTGCCAGTTCAAATCGCCATGAAATCTTCAGATCAGGATGGTGAAGTTATTCATCGCATGACCGTCGTGGATCTGACGGATATCAAGAAAACCGAAAAGCAGCTCCAGGAGTCACTGGATAACTGGCATTCGCTCGTGCACAATGCTCCGGATGTCATCATGACCCTTGACCGTGAAGGCCAGATCACTTTTGTGAGTCGGCCCGTTTGGGGCTACTCGGCGCAGGCGCTGATCGGCACGCGAATAACGGACTACGTGCCCCGAAAGGAGCGTTTAAAATTGAGCCGGTGCATCGCCAGCGTTTTCGGCTCAGGTCAACGAACGACCTGCGAGGTCTCCGGCGTGAATGGCGATAGGCAGTCCTGGTTTGGTCTTAGTTTCGGTCCGATTCACAACGGCGTTGATCGCGCAGCCGCTGATACAAAAACGACGACTTTGATGATCCAGGAAATTTCTGAACATAAACTTGCCGAAGAAACACTTCGGACATCGGGCAAACAATTGCGGGAGTTTGCCGCCCGCGTCGAGGCGGTGCGCGAGGAAGAGAGAACTCGAGTAGCTCGTGAGATTCATGATGAATTGGGGCAGGCACTGACGGTTCTGAAGCTCGACCTGTCGTGGCTGCAGGGCCAGATTCCACGCACCCAGACGCAAGCGCGAAACAAGATGAAATCGATGTTGCTGCACGTGGACGAGACCATCGAGCGCGTTCGAAGAATCGCGTCGGAGCTTCGCCCTTCGATTCTCGATGATCTTGGCTTGCTCCCTGCGATTGAGTGGCAAGTCGAGGATTTCCAGAAACGGACCGGTATCCGCTGTAAGTTGCAATCGAATGCGGAAAAGGTGGAGTTCAGTCCGGAAGCGTCGGCCGCGCTCTTTCGAGTGGTCCAGGAAGCACTGACGAACATCGTCAGGCACGCTGCGGCTTCCAGCGCCCAGGTCGATCTCATGTCCGACGGTCGTGATTTGCGGATGTCGATCACGGATGATGGCAAGGGAATTACCGAGGAACGAATCAACGATTTGAGATCGCTCGGAATCGTCGGTATGAAGGAACGGATTTCCAGAGTCGGCGGTGAATTCAGAATCCGGTCTCAGCGAGGCCAGGGAACTCGTATCGAGATCAGTCTTCCAAACAATCATGATTAAAGTCGTTGTCGTTGATGATCACGCTGTCGTACGCGAAGGCCTGAAGAGAATCATTTCCGAAAATCCCGGAATGGCCGTGACGGGCGAAGCCGGCGACGGTAACGAAGCCCTGAAGATCATCCAGAGCGAGTCCTGTGATGTGGTCTTGCTCGACATTACGATGCCGAACAAGAGCGGCCTCGACGTCCTCAAGCAGTTGCACACCGAATCCCCCCGCCTGCCCATACTGGTTTTGAGCATGCACTCCGAGGACCAGTACGCCGTGCGTGTGTTGCGCGCCGGCGCAGCCGGGTACCTTACCAAAGAGAGCGCGCCGGCAAAACTCGTCCAGGCGATCCGAAAAGTGGTTCGCGGCGGCAAGTATGTCAGCCCGACCCTGGCAGAGAAACTCGTTATGGATCTCGAATCCAACGCGCAGAAGCCCCCGCACGAGCTTCTCTCCGATCGCGAATACCAGGTCCTTTGCATGATTGCTTCCGGAAAGACGGTGAGCGACATCGGAGAGGAACTCCATCTCAGCGTCAAGACCATCAGCACCTATCGCGTGCGCATCCTGGACAAGCTCCAAATGAAAAATAATGCCGAGCTGACCCGGTACGCCATCAAGCAGGGCCTGGTGGATTGAAATCTGAGCGCGGCTCAGATTTTTTGGTTCCTCGATGGACCTCCTCAAAAGGACCTGATCTGTCTCCCGCCCGGCGTAAGCTCCCGTTATCTTTTGCTCGAAAGTTTGGTCCACGTGGCGCGATATCTTGTGTGGTATTCTGATAGAGCCACAATATATTGTTGACAAAAGGGTGAGGTTTATTTACTTTTACCGGCGGTCATAGCCAAAGAGGAGAAAACTCCATGAAAGAGGAAGTCCTGGAAAGAAAGGCCGATGGAAACGGAAGTCTGACCAATACCCAGAAAGGGCTTGAATTTCGAAGGTGCTTCACACGCGAAGGGACGTCTCCCTTCGACACCGTCGAATGGGAATACCGGACCGCGGCGATCACCAGCGAATCCGGCGAAGTGATTTTCGAGCAGAAGAACATCGAGGTTCCAAAAGGTTGGTCGATGACCGCGACGAATATTGTGGCTTCCAAATATTTCCATGGTCTTCTAGGCACGGCTGAGCGCGAGAGCAGCGTCCGGCAGCTCATTGGCCGTGTGGCCATGACCATCACCACGTGGGGCCGCCAGGGTGGCTATTTCGCCGGTGAGCGTGACGCCGTGATTTTCCACGATGAACTGGTTCATCTTTTGATCAACCAGGTGATGGCCTTCAACTCTCCGGTCTGGTTCAACTGCGGCGTGGAAGAGAAGCCGCAGTGCTCGGCGTGTTTCATCAACTCGGTCGAGGACACGATGTCATCCATCCTCGAATTGGCCAAGACCGAAGGCATGTTGTTCAAGTGGGGGTCGGGAACGGGCAGCAATCTCTCTCCGATACGATCTTCAAAGGAACAGCTTTCCGGCGGAGGTATCGCGTCCGGACCGGTGTCGTTTATGAAAGGTTTCGATGCATTCGCGGGCGTCATCAAGTCCGGGGGCAAGACGCGGCGCGCGGCAAAAATGGTCATTTTGAATGCCCGCCATCCGGACATTGTGGAATTCATCAACAGCAAGGCCAGCGAGGAAAAGAAAGCCTGGGTCCTGCTGGACAACGGTTATGGCGGGGGGGTTGACGGCGAAGCGTATTCGTCGATCTTTTTCCAGAATGCGAATCACAGCGTGCGCGTGACCGACGAATTCATGCAAGCGGTCGCGAACGACGGCGATTGGGTCACGCGCGCGATCACGACGGGTGAACCGATGGAGACGTACAAGGCGCGCGACCTGATGCGGATGATTGCCGAGTCGGCCTACATCTGCGGCGACCCCGGCATGCAATACGACACCACCATCAACCGGTGGCACACCTCCAAGAACACCGCGCCGATCAACGCCTCGAATCCGTGCTCGGAATACATGTTCCTGGACGATTCGGCATGCAATCTGGCATCGCTGAACCTGATGAAGTTTGTGGATACGAAGGGCCGGTTCGATATCGAGTCGTTCCGCAAAGCGGTGGATATCACGATTACTGCCCAGGAAATCATCGTTGGCTTTGCGAGCTATCCGACAAAGAAAATCGAGATCAACTCGTACGATTACCGGCCGCTCGGTTTGGGCTATGCCAATCTAGGAGCTCTGCTGATGTCGCAGGGTATCGCTTATGACAGCGACTATGGCCGCGATTACGCCGGCGCGATCACCGCCATGATGACTGGCGAAGCGTATCTGCAGTCGGCGAGGATCGCGGGCGAGCTGGGCCCATGCGCCGGTTTCGATATCAATCGGAAGCCATTCCTGGATGTCATGCGCATGCATCGCGAGTCGGTGAAGCGGATCAATCGCAACGACATTCCAGCCGAGATGTACGACGCGGCGTGGAGCATCTGGTCGGATGCGGTGGATCTCGGGATGCTGCACGGGTATCGGAATTCGCAGGCCACGGTGCTGGCGCCGACCGGGACGATCGGCTTCATGATGGATTGCGACACCACGGGCGTCGAGCCCGACCTGGCGCTGGTGAAGTACAAGAAACTGGTCGGCGGCGGCACCATCAAGATCGTCAACAACACTGTTCCCCCGGCGCTGCGGATGCTCGGATATGACGATCCCCAGGTGAAGGCGATCGTGGAGTACGTCAACGAAAGGGGAACTATCGAAGGCGCTCCAGGTCTGAAAGCCGAGCACCTGCCGGTTTTTGATTGCGCCTTCAAACCGGCGAACGGCGCCCGCTCGATCCACTACATGGGACATCTGAAGATGATGGGCGCCGTGCAGCCGTTTATCTCCGGCGCCATCTCGAAGACTGTGAATCTGCCTTCGGAGGTCACGGTGGAGGAGATCGAGCAGGCCTATATCGAGGGATGGCGTCTCGGGTTGAAGGCTGTTGCGGTTTATCGCGATGGCTCCAAACGCACACAGCCCCTGAGCACGACGGCATCCGACAAGAAGGATGTCGTGGTTGAGAGTCGCCCGGTCCGCCGCCATCTCCCTGTGGAACGTCACTCGATCACACATAAATTCAGCGTGGCCGGTCACGAAGGATATCTGACCATCGGCATGTACGAAGATGGAGCCCCCGGCGAGATTTTCATCGTGATGGCCAAGGAAGGGTCGACACTTTCCGGCGTGATGGACAGCTTCGCTACCACCTGTTCCATGGCGCTCCAATACGGTGTCCCTCTCAAAGTGTTGGTGGACAAATTCAGCCACACCCGCTTCGAGCCTTCCGGTTTCACTTCCAATCCACAGGTCCCGTATGCCAAATCCATCATGGATTACATCTTCCGTTATCTCGCATCCAAGTTCCTGCCCGCCGAGGAAGCCAAAGCCCTTGGAGTGCAGATCGACGAACCTTCCTTGACTTCACTGACCATCCAGACACCGCCCCCTACCGGCGCACGCGTGACCAAGCCCCCCAAGAAGGGCGCTCTCGTCGACATCGAAGACCGCGACGCCCCGGTCTGCTTCGAGTGCGGCTCGCTCATGGTGCGCAACGGGTCGTGCTACAAGTGCCTGAATTGCGGGTCAACCAGTGGATGTTCGTAGAGCAACTGTCTCGAAGAAGCGTGTGCCGCTTCCGTCGCATGTACGGTTTCTCTCTCGCCTGGAAACCTCGATTTGGGTACGCTAGTCGGCATGATAGTGGTGAAGTTTGGCGGGACTTCTGTAGGCGCGGTTCCACAGATCGATCGGGCGGCGCGGATCGTTGAATCCATGAGGGAATCCCATCCGGTGGTCGTCGTCTCAGCGATGGCCGGTGTGACGGATGGGCTCTTGCAGGCCGGAGAATCGGCGGTTGCCGGGCAGGTGCGGCAGCGCGATGACACGCTTTGGGAAATCCGAAGCAAACACGATCAGGCTATCAATGAACTCTTCAAAGACCGGAGCACTGCGGTCGCACTACAAGACACGGAACAGCAGATCTGGGAAGAGATTCAGAAAATCTTCACGGGAGTTTCGCTGCTACGCGAAATGAGCCCGCGTTCGCGCGATCTTATCAGTTCGTTTGGCGAGCGGCTCATTGTTCCCATTTTCGCCCGATATCTCAACGTTCTCGAAATGGAGGCCCGACCGGTTGACGCACGCGAATTGATCATTACGAGTGAAGACTCGGAATTCGTGCTCGTCGATTTCGAGGAAACGAAAAAGAGGTGTCAGAAACTTGCGAAGACGGCGAAATCGGGCGTCGTGCCGGTAGTGACCGGTTTCATTT
>QHXC01000406.1 GCA_003222815.1 Acidobacteriota bacterium
TATCCCTTTTCAGATACATTCTTCCTCAGCATGCTGCACGAAGCGACAGGCGTCCATGTGACGCCCGACTCCTACAAGATCGTTCAGCTTGCCAGTCCGGAAATCTTCAAATATCCCTTCCTCTATATCTCCGAACCTGGATTCATGGAATTGACGACTAAGGAGATTGCAAACCTGGGAGAGTACATCCGTCGGGGCGGCTTCATCATGGCCGATGATTTCCGAACGGCTGGTTATTTGCGAGGCCCTGAAGAATTGAACATCCTGCGTTACTACCTGAAGAGAGCCGTGCCCGAACGCGAGCTGGTGAGGCTCGACATCAGCCATCCGATTTTCAATTCGTTCTACAAGATCGACACGCTGAAGATGAAGCCACCGTATGGCGACTTTACGCCGGAGTTCTGGGGACTCTCGGATGAACACGGCAACTTACAGTTGATCGCGAATTACAACAATGACCTTGGTGAATTCTGGGAGTGGGTCGACAAAGGCGAAATGCCTTTCCATCCCGCCGTGAGGTCTGTCCAATTGGGTATCAACTATCTGATCTACGCCATGAGCCATTGATGGAATCCTCATGGAATATTTCTCTTAGCGAGTGCGAAATTCTCGCTAAGACGCGTATTGCTCTTCGACAGTTGCCGCGAAGACGAGTGTGCCGGCGATTCCGATGATTCCGGCAACGATGAACGGAACCCCAGGTGTTACTTTCCAAAGCAATGCGCCGATCAGTCCGGCGGGAGTAATCGAGAGGCTGCGTACGAGATAGTAGAAGCCGACGGTCCGGCCGCGAAATTCCGGCAGAGCGAAGTCCACGATCATTGCCTTGCGTGAAGGCTCACCGATTTCGCGCAGCCCTCCGATGATGAATGCTCCCACGAGCTGCGAGAAGCCTGACGACAGAACCACCGCAGCCGGGAACAAAGAAAAACAGAGGAATGTCGCAATCACGAAAGGCTTGCGGCCGATCCGATCCGCGATTCTTGCCGCAGGCAGATATATAAGGATGGATGTGACCATTTGAACCGCGACCAGCACTCCATACTGTGGCGCGGTGATGCCGATGATGTCGATGGTATACAGAACCATGAGGACATCGGCCATTCCTTCACAGGTGCGAATCAAGATGTCGGAGGCTAATAACCGGCGCAGTTGCGGCGGTATTCGCGACCACATCCGCGATTTCATGCCGGACTCAGCTAGCTTCAAAGCTGGAATCTGGATCTGAAAGGCGATGACGACGGTCAAGACGGCGCATGCGATCGTTCCCGTCAAAGCAAAGCGGACGCCTGACGCAACACCGTAAGCCGCAATAGCGAGACCGCCCAGCCATGCTGCCACTCCGATCGGAAGGCGCCGCAGCATCGATTGCATCGTGAATCCAAGGGCGCGGCGCTGTTTGGGCAGCGCGTCACCGATGACGGCGAAGAGAGTAGGGTTCGCCATGCTGGACCATGCCATCACGAAGAACAGTCCAATGATGATGTATGGCCACGATGGGGCAAACAGATAGATGAGATAACCGACGCTGGCGAGCCCGATAAACAGGAGCAACGCACGGCGGCGGCCGTAATGGTCGGTAATCCAGCCCCCGGGGTATTGATAGAGGCCGTCGAGGAGATCGCGCGTCGTTCCGTATAAACCCACGGCGGCGATCGGCGCGCCTAACGTTTCGAGATACTTCGGTACGAACCGTTTCCAGAGTTCCTCGCCGAAGGCCATCAGGAAGGATGCGAACGAGATCGCGACTACATTGCGGTCCAAAGGATGAAAGGATACGGCGGCGAATGACGCCAATTACGCCATTCGCGTAATTCGTGTCATTTGCGGCTAATGCTACTTTTTCTTCCGGTATTTTTCCGGTTCTTTTTTGAATTTTTCAGCGTCTGTCTTGGAACAGAAATAGTATGTATCGCCATTGTGCTTGACGGAAAGGGCGGGATCCTTATCCACCATTATTCCGCAGACGACATCTCGGACTTTTTCTGGCTTCTCCGCTTTCTTGGCTTGCGCGAAAGCCGTCAAGGACGCAGTCGTCATGACGGCAATCAGCAGGATAGCCACGATACTTCGTCTCATTCTTATTACCTCCGATCAAGTAACCCTAATGAATTAACTTTAAAAATACCCTGGATTCAAGAAGAATCTCGGTGATGCGAATCGGAATACCGACAGGCGGCGGCGATTGTGCTGGCTTGAACGCCGTCATCCGTGCAGCCGTGAAGACGTCCGTTGGTTACGGCTGGGAAGTCGTCGGAATCGAAGAAGCATTCGACGGCCTCGTCCATTGTAGGACCCGGACATTGACCAACGCCAGCGTTTCCGGAATCCTCCATCTGGGCGGCACTATCCTCGGCACGACGAATGCGGCGAATCCGCCAAACGAAAACCGTTCCTTTGGATCACGACATGATTGAGTCCGCACGCGAGATCGGTATTTCTTTCGGCGATTAACGTAGTTGGACGGACGAAAACTGATTTCGGATTTAGGGAACCGATTCAAGCCGGTTTCCCAAATCCGCAATCCGAAATCCGAACTCGTTTTCTTGTCTTCCTTTTGGAACCGTCCCTACTTTATAGTGGTGCCCTTCGCGGAGGTGTAATGGGAATTTTGAAATGTAGAATCGGGCTGATTTGGTCGCTCCTCTTGACTGTCATTCTTACGGTAATCCCCAGGTACTGGGAGCTAAAGATCGAATCGATTCCGCAGTTTACGCCGCCCGCCAGCCTCCTTACGAAAACTGAAATCGTCGAAGACACCATACGAAAGAACAGGACATTGGTCGCGACACTGGTGGATTACAACATATCGGCAACGATGGCGAATGAAGTGGCGGGCCTTATCAAGCCCGTGTTCGATGTTCGCAAGCTCCGGTTTGGAAATCCATTTCGCCTCGAAAAGGAGAGTGACGGTACACTCAAGACCTTCGAATACAAGATCGACGACGAAAGCGTATTGAAGGTCGAAAAAGAGGCAGACTCGTATGCGGCCAGAGTGGAAAAGCTCGAACTCGAAACGCGCGAGACGCCCGTCACAACTGAGATTCAGAGCTCGCTGTGGGACGCGCTTGCGAGCCAGCCCAAGGGTGAGTACCTGGTCACAGAGACCGCCGAAATCTTCCAGTGGGAAGTGGACTTCAGCACGGAAATACAGCCCGGCGACCAGATCCGCCTGATCGTGGACGAGCTGCTTCATGATGGAAAACTCGTCAAGTATGGAAAGATCCAGGCCGCCGAACTGGTGAATAACGGGCAAACCTATCGCGCATTTCGTTTCAAGGATTCTTACTACGACGAAAAAGGCACCTCACTCAAACGCGCAATGCTGGCGTCGCCCTTGAAGTTCACCCCGCGAGTCAGTTCAGGGTTCACGCACAGGCGCATGCATCCGATTCTAGGAACCGAGCGCGCGCATCTTGCGACCGATTACGCAGCGCCTCCAGGCAGTCCGGTTGTCGCGGTGGCGAATGGCACGGTGACGTCGGCCGGTTGGAATGGCGGTTATGGCAATCTCGTGCAAATCAAGCACGCCAACGGACTGACCAGCGGCTACGCCCACCTTTCTCATATCGCCGCGGGCGTGCGCGCCGGGCATCCGATCAAGCAGGGAGAACTGGTCGGTCTTGTGGGTCAAACCGGGCTGGCAACGGGTCCTCACCTTCATTTCATGATGACCCAGAAAGGCATCCCCATTAACCCCGTTCCTGCTCTGAAAAAGGGTGAGGCGGCGCCCCCGATTCAAGGAAACTTGAAGGCGGAGTTTTTGGAGAACATCGCGCCGAGACAGTTGAAGCTTCAAACCGTTCTGGCAGCAAACTAGATTTCCGCCCCAAACAAAACCAAACGTTTCTGCAGCGCCTGAGCCTTGGATTCCGGTGTACCTCACAGTCGCTACCTGGGCACCAATTCTTCCAAAATCGGAGATCGGCCATCGCCGACCGCCATTACCCAACAAAGATCCGCAATATCCATAGCGATAGTCCCGAATTATCCGAAAATCGGCAGTTGAAACCGGTCGTCTCAACTGCTCCGACCACGGCTTGCTTCCTAACTGGTCTCACGTCGGCATATTGTTGCGGAAACGGCACGCAGAGGGATAGAACGCCTTGTGAGCTTCTGCACTATGGGAGTGCATGCGCCGCTCCAGACGTCGTATACTTACATGTCATTTGCTTCATAGATCCTTCCGTGAGGTTTTTCCCTTACTTCGTGGCTAAGCAATCAAACCGTTTAGTGTATCTGGATTGGATGCGTGGTCTGGCCGTTGTGCTCATGCTCCAGGGACATGTTTTGGATGGCTGGGTTCGTCCGCAGGAGCGGACGGGCGAGTGGTTTTGGCTCAGCCAGTTTTTGGGAGGCTTTCCAGCGCCTATTTTCCTGTTTCTGGTCGGCATCTCTCTCGCGATGGTTTTGGACCGAAAGCGTGCCAGGGGCGCTTCTACCGCGGAATTGGCGCGGAACGTGGTTCGGCGTGGTGGTGGGATCCTGCTGCTGGCCTATGCGTTTCGGCTCGAGCAGTTTCTCGTCTGGTATCCGGCGTCGGACTGGGGTGATGTGTTTCGCGTGGATACGCTGAATTGCATCGCCGTCAGCACGGTCTTCATTGGACTCCTGTCGATCGCATTCAAGACACGCCGCGGAAATGTCACGGCGATGGGCCTCGCGACGGCCGCGTTTGTGTTCGTCACGCCCTGGGTCTATCCGTTGCGAGCGAATCTACCGGCATTCCTCCTCTCATACCTTAACGGCAAAGGCCGAATTCTTCAAAGGAGTGGCGGTTGCCGGCGTTGGCGCCTACGCGGTCGGAGCGGCAATGAGTCTTTTTCCAATTTTCGAGTATGGCTTCTTCGATTACTCCCTCACGAGTCCTCAGTACTTTCTCGTTCGTCTTGGATGGGTTTTGTTGATCCTGTATGGCGCCTACAGATGGTCAACGCGGCAGGCAGGCGTTGGCTGGAGTCCGCTTGTCATGCTGGGGCAAGCATCCTTGCCCGTATATTGGGTCCACATCGAAATCGTTTACGGCCGCTCTTCGCACGATTTCGCTCAAGCACTAACGCTCTGGGATGCTGCGAAGCATTTGCTGTGGCTTTTTCCATTGATGATTGGTCTCGCCGCTGTTCGTGACTTGCTGCGAACGTGGAAGAAGCCGGACCGCAAAGCTGAACCTGGGGTGCCAACATCCGAACTCGACGCCCGCCAGTGTGCAATTTTAGCGTTCTATGACCGCCGGGTCGGTTCTCCCAGAGCGGCGCTATGGCAGCTTTCTCCGAATCTTGACGCCGGAGAAGTTCTCAAAGAAAACCGGCTGCAACGTTTTGATAGACGGTCTTCAGGTCGCGGACTGTATGGAGATGATCTCCGCACCCGATTCAAAGAGTTCTGACTTGATCTCATCAACTAATCCCCAAGCCTTCGCCTCCTCAGGGTTGAGGGTCGTGCGTTCAAGCATCGCCGTTTTGACTTCTGACTCTGATTTGCCCGTATTTGCCGCGATCACCCTCGCGATGTTTTGCATGTCAATCTGGAGACCCTTGAGTCGCTCATGAAGCTGCGGCTCTTCCAACCTCTCGTTCTGTTGGAATCCAGTTGAGACGCCATGAAGGAGGAAACGCGCATGCGGAACCGACAGCCTCTGAGCTCCTGCACAGTAAAGGACGACACCGATCGAGTCGACACTCCCAAAATTGACCGTAACCACCTCGGCGGGTATGCCCTTGAGAAAATTGTACGCAGATAATCCGTGAAACACGGTTCCGCCGGGTGAGGATATGAGCACAGTGAACTTATTGACACCTTCCTTCAACTTTTGATCTACAACGCCGAGAAGAGCATTGATGCTGGCGCCGTCAACACCTGCGAAAAACCGGACCACAAGAGACTTTGTCGAAATGGGCATCGGTTTCATCTTTCGTTGCGGGTAATCCGTTTAAGGGTTGGGCCGCGTCTTCAGAACTCGCGGTTCGGAACCTTCACGCGGAACGTTTGGTCAGATCCTCCCGAGCCCGCACTTCTGCCAAGTTATTTTTGCGCGAGCCCTAAGGGTAAGCTTCAGCCCACGTTTAGTTCTTTCTCGAATGCGGCGGTGTCGGTGACGGGTTGTTTGCAGGCGAAATTTTCACACACGTACGCCGTCGGTTTGCCGTCGATCATGGGGCGATCGCGAAACAAAGCGATGTGATCGCTGGGACCGGCAGCCACAACCGTTCTCGGTAAATATCGCTTCCGAAGTACCGGAAGAAATGCGTCCGGGCTGCCCACGATTGCGATTTCGTTTGACGGCCCGTGGTAGAAGTCGGCTGCGGCCAGCATACGGCCAAAGCCCGATGGATATTGCCGGATATGATTGATACATGTCAGGAAAATTTGTTCGGTCTTTTCCCGATAATCCGAGCGGTCCAACAGCGCGGCCATCCGAACCAGGACGTCGGCAGCCACGGAGTTACCGGACGGGGTGGCGTTGTCGAAGTAATCCTTCGTTCTTGTGATTAACGATTCGTGATGCTTCGCCGTGAAATAGAAACCGCCACCTGCGCTATCCCAAAATTGCTCGATCATCCGGTCGGCAACCTGCGTCGCATGCTCGAGCCACTTGTATTCGAATGTCAGTTCATACAGCGCCAAGAGACCATCGGCGAAATTGGCGTAATCGTCAAGATAGCCGTTAAACCGCGCACGGCCATCCTTGAAGCTGTGCAGCAGGCGGCTGTTGTCCCAGAGCGTTGTTAGAATAAAGGCAGCGTTTGCTTCGGCGACAGCGCGGTAGTCATCGCGGTCAAGGTAAGCTGCGGCTTCTGCGAATGCGCGCAACATCAGGCTGTTCCAATCCGTAAGAACCTTCTCATCGCGTCCGGGTTTGATGCGCTTATCCCGCGCCGCATAAAGCTTCTTCTTTGCCGATTCAATTTTCGATTCCAGTTCCGCGATGGATAGGCCTTCCAACCTGCTGAACAACTCCGGAGCCCGCGGAACGTTAAGAATGTTCATCTCCTCAAAGTTTCCATGTTCAGTCACATCGAAGTACTTTGCGAGCAGGTCGGCATCCGCGCCTACGACTTGCCGAAATTCCTTCAGCGTCCAGACATAAAACTTGCCTTCAACGCCTTCGCTGTCGGCGTCCTGTGTGGAATAGAACGAACCCTCCGGAGCGCGCATTTCCCGAACGACGAAATCGAGCGTTTCCTCGGTAACTCGCTTGAAGAGCGCGTCACCGGTCAGCCGGTACGCGTCGAGATATGCGCGGGCGAGAAGCGCGTTGTCATAGAGCATCTTTTCGAAATGCGGGACCAGCCAGCGATCGTCGGTGGAATACCGGTGAAAGCCGCCTCCGGTCTGGTCGTACATTCCGCCTTGGGCCATTTTCTCTAATGTGAATGTGGCCATGTGCAAAGCGTGTTCATCACCCGTACGATGGTGGTAGCGAAGCAGGAAATCGATGCTCATACTCGGGGGAAATTTGGGCGCCCCTCCGAATCCGCCTTCTCGCGGGTCGAAGCGCGTGGCGAGCGCGCGGTAGGCTCGGTCCATCAAGTTTCGTTCGATTTCGTCGCCGTCGGATTTTTGGAACACCTGCCGGTTTAATTGCTCGAGGAAAGCCTTTGCATTCTCCGTGACCTCCTGTCGGCGGGTCTGATACGCGCTGGAAATGATTTCCAGCACCCGGCGAAAGCCCGGCCGGTTGTAGCGATCTTCAGGCGGGAAGTAGGTGCCTCCGAAAATCGGCGCTCCGCTTGGCAAAAGGAAAACCGTCAGCGGCCATCCTCCGCTGCCGGTCATCAACTGAACAGCGTTCATGTAAATCTGGTCCAGATCCGGCCGTTCTTCGCGATCCACTTTGATGTTCACGAAGTTCTCGTTCATCACGTCCGCGACGGAGGGATCTTCAAATGATTCGTGCTCCATAACGTGGCACCAATGACACGCCGAGTAGCCGATGCTCAAAAGAATTGGCTTGTCTTCCCTGGCTGCGCGCTCTAATGCTTCCGTACCCCAGGCGTACCAATCGACAGGATTGTGTGCATGCTGCAACAGGTATGGACTTGTTTCATTGATGAGACGGTTGGGCATAAAAGGTTATTTCGGATTTCGGATTGCGAATTTCGGATTTAGGGAACGGTGTCCTGAGGCTGGTCCCCAAATCCGCAATCCGAAATCAAAATCTGAGCGCATGGCCTAATGCTTCGCTAGTGATCGACCAATGTGATGCATTCCATTCCGGTTTCCCATCTTTCACCACGATCGCCTGTGGCGATTCATGCCGTACTCCGAGTCGAGCCGCGATGGCGTTGGATATGTCACGATTTTCAATCACGAGAACGACGCCGCATGCCAGATCGCCGGCGTTTTCGAGGAAGCGCGTAAACTCTTCGTAGGCTTGGTCACTGACCGAGCACTGCGTGCTATGCTTGAAAATCAGAACCGGATCGGTTTTTGATCTCTGAAGAAGTTGTTCGAGATCTCGATGTTGACGTAATTCTAACACCATGGTTTCAGGTTAACAGATTCCATCTGGATCGCGGAGAAGGGAATTGCCCAGCAAGGAAATCACGGATGACCTCGAGTTACTCCTACGCGTCGCGCCTCCCCATATCCGGGATTCGCTGCATCATCAGGCCGACCTCAAGAACTTAATCGAAGTTGTCATGGACCTCGGCCGCCAGCCCGAAGGCCGCTTTCCGAGCCGAGCCATTTATCTCAGCGATCAGCCCATTTCGCGAGAGGACCTCGATTACGTGGTCCATCGCGTGGGTGCGTTTACCCTGGACAACCGCGCCGGGATTGAACGCACGCTGCACCGCATCTCGGCTATCCGAAACCGCCGGGAAGTGGTCGTCGGTCTGACATGCCGTGTGGGCCGCGCCGTGTTCGGCACGGTGGATATCCTGCGCGACGTCGTCGAATCCGGAAAGGGTCTTTTGCTGCTCGGACGGCCTGGCGTCGGCAAGACGACTCTGCTTCGGGAGAGCGCGCGCGTACTTTCGACGGAATTGAACAAGCGAGTCATCATCGTCGATACTTCGAATGAGATTGCGGGTGACGGCGACATTCCGCATCCCGGCATTGGAACGAGCCGGCGCATGCAGGTTCCCAGGCCGGATCTGCAGCATGCGGTGATGATCGAAGCCGTCGAGAATCACATGCCGGAGGTCATCGTCATCGACGAGATTGGAACGGAAGCGGAGGCGCTCGCAGCGCGAACCATCGCCGAACGCGGCGTTCAGCTCATCGCCACGGCCCACGGAAATTCGCTGGACAACCTTTTGATGAATCCCACGCTATCGGACCTGCTGGGCGGAATTCACGCCGTAACGCTCAGCGATGAGGAGGCCAGACGCCGAGGCACGCAAAAAACGGTTCTCGAGCGCAAGGCGCCGCCGACGTTTGACACGCTGGTGGAGATTCGGAACCGCGATGAATTTTCCGTATATCACGACACTTCGTCGGTCGTGGACGCTTTCCTGCGAGGGCGTTCTATTCGTCCCGAATTGCGGGTGCGGAAGGCCGAAGGCTATGAAGTTGTCGGGGAACCAGCCCCATTGCCGGTCGAGGAGCCGCGCAAACAGCGCATCAAAGAACCCGCACCGCAGGAGCCGGCTGGACGAAAAACCATTCGTATTTTTCCCTACGGCGTCAGCAAAGATCGATTGATGCGCGCAATCAAGGACCTTCAGGTTTCTGCAACGATCGCAAAAACTCCAAAGGAAGCCGATGTCGTTCTTACCTTAAAAGCCCATGAAAAGCGGCAGCCGCGCACCCTCAAGGATCTCGAAGACCATGGGTTGGAGGTTGCCATTATCCGGAGCAACACGGTCAGCCAGATGAAAGCCTACCTGATGCAAGCGTTCGGCTTGCAAGATCAGAAGAACGAGGAGGAAGATGCGCTTAGTGAAGTAGCGGAAGCTGTGGATCGCGTGATGTCGTTCGGCAAGCCCGTGGAGCTTTCTCCCCAGTCGGCACACATCCGGCGACTGCAGCATCAGCTCATCGAGCAACACGGACTGGGCTCGGAAAGCCGTGGAGAGGTGCCTTGGCGAAGAGTGATCGTCTTACCCACGCGAGGCTGAGAAACTATCTCGCGCACGTCTGAGCTCGCCCACCATCGATAGAATATGTCCCTCCTGTAATCCAGCCTGCTTTTGACGAAGCCAGAAATAGAATCAGATCCGCAATTTCCTCGGGTTCGCCTACACGGCCGAGCGGGTGGGTCGTCTTGCTGCGTTCGAGAAAACCAGCATACGTTTCTTCAGCCATACCCGAATTACGGTGGAGGTTGGTTCTGACCACGCCGGGATTGACCGCGTTTACACGCACGCCTTTGGCCGCGAGTTCCAGTGCGGCGCATCGGGTAAGCTGATCCACGGCGGCTTTGCTGACACAGTAAGCGAAGACTCCGGGAAACGCGCGGAGTCCGGTGACGCTGGAAACATTCACAATGTTTCCTTTCCGTTCAATCATCGAGGGTAGTGCGAGCTGGGTAAGCTGGAAAACGGAACGGACGTTGATATTCATCATGAGATCGTAATCGGCAAGCGTGCTGTTTTCGATCGTTCCGGATGCAATGATGCCCGCCGCATTGACAAGAATGTCGATACCGCCAAGATCTCGAAGGACGCTCTGGATCAGAGTTTCGGTTTCCTTTTCGCTGGTCAAATCCACCGGATACGTCCGGATGTTCGGACGATCGAGCTTGGCCAGAGCATCCTTTCGTCTGCCAACAGCAGCGACCCGCGCGCCCTCGTTGGCGAAGCGGAACGCGGTTGCCATTCCGATGCCGCTGGTCGCGCCCGTGACAATTGCAACTTTCCCGTCAAACTCCATCGTCAATTCTCCTTGTAGGTTAAATCGATTGCCCACAATCCGGTTTCGCGGATGTCAATCGGAGCTAGAATGAATCGGCCGTCCGGCAGCGCGTCAAATTCGGGCCACATCGGACGCTCTTTCATCATAAATAATGTTTCGGTAGCGGTTCGAATCTGCCCGTCCAGGAAGAACGCCGGACCTTTTCGAGACCACACACCCTTCGTGGGCTCCGGAATTTCGCCGTAGATGCGGCGCGGATTTCCTCCATTAACATCGGTTGACCAAAGCGCTTGCCGGTTCCAGAAGAGTATCGATCTGCCATCGGGCGAATATCGGGGCGCGTAGCCACCGTCGTTGATCCGCAAGCGCTTTCCACCGGATGAAGGTGTGGTCCAGAGAGAAATCGCACCGCCTCGAGCGGAGGCAAATGCGATGGAATGTCCATCTGGAGACCAATCGGCGGAGATATCAATTTCATCCGCATCCGTCACGCGCTCTGTGCTGCCGTTTCGAATATCGATTTTCCAAATATCGCTGTTGCCATTGAGATCGGTATGCGTGTAAACGATCTCGTATCCATTCGCGGAAAACCGCGGTTCCCGTCCGACCGCTCGGAAGGCCGGATTCTCGCCATTCACTGCGGCAGTCCAGATTTCAAATCGGTTGTCCTCCGCTGCGGTGTAGGCCACCAGCTTGCCATCCGGTGAAACTGCTGGCTCCAATTCCACTTTCTTCGTTGCCACTACGGAAGTTCCATCAGAGAGCACAATGTTGGAATCGACGAAATGCCGAGGCAGCACAATGCGATCCTTCCATACACCCATTCCGATTCGACCGACCGGGATCGTGACCAGCGGCTGAGTCAGGGGAAGAATGGCGGACTGCGCAAAATCGATCTGCCAGAGCGAATAAGCGCCCGCTCGATTGGTGAGATAGGCGACATTGTGCCCGTCCACAATCCAGCCCACATCCATTGGATTTTCGGCCGCACGGTCCACAACCAGGGGGCGTGCCATGCCATTCCAGGCCTCGACAATCCAGACTTCGCCTGTGAGATTTAGTTGCGTCTTGATGAACGCGATCTGGAGAGCGTCCGGTGAAAATCGAGGTGTTCGGATCGTAATGTCCGGATTCGCATCCGCTGTGACCAGTTGCTTTTCATTCTGTCCGTTCGGATTCATGATCCAC
>QHXC01000407.1 GCA_003222815.1 Acidobacteriota bacterium
TCGGCTGTTTTCAGAGTGAGACGAACGTCGAGCCGGTAGCTGCCGTCGGCCCGGTTGGTGATCCAGTCGCCGGCCGGCGTCTGCACGGACGCCTTGAGACGCGGGCCTTCGAAGCGGCCGCCGACGACCTGCACGATCGTGCGCGTCCCCTGCGGGCCGTTTTCGACAACGGTGCGGGTGCCGGTTTCGGCGTGCAGCGTGCCGAGGTATTCGAACGCGGGGGCGCGCGGGGGCTCGGCGGCCTTCTGGGCCTTCGGAGCGGCCGTAGTCGGCGCGCGGGTGGAAGTCTGAGCGAGAGTAAATGGACCGGACGCGGTCAGTCCGAGACACACCAGCAACGCGGTTGCGACACGCACGAGGCCCTCCTTATTTAAAGCCTGATTATAGCGACGTACCTGCAAGCCGCGTGAGTTGAATATTGCGATTCGGATTGCCGGTCTAAATTCCCCTCCTTATCCCAAGGAGGGGAATTCGCTCCAAAACCCTCAACTTCGGCAAAAATCAAATGCGTATACTTCCCAGGGTTATGAACCCAGGTCTACGACGTTTTGGTGTACGTAATCGTTCGAGTAGTCGATCCGCCACCCGATTCGAGATCGCGCAAGATCGTCAACGTGTTGCCGTTCACGGTCAAGACGTCCCTGCACCAGTTCTGCCCTCTTTTGTAGTGCAGGTGCAGCTTCGCTCCTTCCCAATGCGCTCTGGTTTTCAACCCATTGACATCACCGGGCGGGGTAACGGTAGTGTTGCCATCCAGCGTGTAGACAGCGTTCATCGGACCACTCTTGAAGGTCAGCTCTCTCCCGGTCTGTGCGATGACAACGGTCTGCGCGATGGCGCCAAAAGCCTCGTCTCCGCCACCGCCGATACCGCCTCCGCCAGGGGGCGGCGGTGGCTCGATCTTGCTTAGCATCCAGGTTCCTGAGAAGTTCGCGTTCGCCTGGGCTCTCACGATCCCGGGCAGAGCCACGGCGGACGCCATCGCCAATAGTACGATTCGCTTCATCTTCATATCCTCAGTTGGCCGCGGTTTTCGGCATGAGGGGCTGGGGCCTGAAGATATGCGACGGATCCGCTCCAGGCCTCGGCGTGAATTTCTGCGGACGCCCTCCGAAGACCTCCGCGGTGTACAGGTTTCCCTCCGAGTCGGCCGAGAATTCATGCACCGCCCAAAAGAGGCCTGGGGCCGTACCGTGCGTTCCCCAGGCATAGAGCAACTTTCCGTTCAAGTCGTACTTGAGCAACTTGTCGAGCGGCCCGGAAAACGCCCACAGAAAGTTGTCGGCGCTCACGCGGATCGTGTACGCCTGCCGGATGTTCGGCCACATGTCGAGAAACTTTCCGTTCTCGTCGAAGACCTGAATGCGGTTGTTCGCTCGATCGGAGACGTAGACGCGGCGGTTGCGATCGGTCGTGACCGAGTGCGGGGTGTTGAACTGGCCGGGCCCGGTCCCAGGGGTTCCCCACGTCATGAGGAACTTCCCGTTCTTGTCGAACTTCACGACGCGCGTGTTGCCGTAGCCGTCGCTGACAAAGAACGTGCCGTCGGGTAACCAGGCCACGTCGGTCGGGCGTTTGAAATGCTTGTCATCGTTGCCGGGTTCGTCCCGTTCGCCGAGCGTCATCAGCAGCTTCTTGCCATCGTTCGAGAATTTGAAAACCTGGTGATGGATGTCGTCGGTGACCCAGACGTTGTGCTCGGGATCGTACGGACTGATCGAAACCGAGTGCGGCCCGCGGCCATCCTCGAAGAGCTTGTCCCACTGTGTCCACGACTCGGTCACCTTACCGGTCGCGTCGACGATGACGATGCAGTTGCGAAACTCGGGCGTTGCCGCGGTCGCTTGCTGGCCGAACGAGCCCCAGAAGCCTGTAAAATTGTTGGGCAGTTTTTCCGGAAGCTTCAGCTCACCCCGGTTCGCGATGAAGATTCGGTTAGGCGTCTCCGCGAAGATGCCGCCGGTCGAACCCCAGATGTATCCCGGTTTGGCCACCGACAAGGGTAGCGGCCATTTCTGGGCCACGTTGTACGGCCCCGTCACATCGTCGCCGCCCTTCTCTTGGAGCAAGGCAGGCGCTGGTAGAAGTCCCAGTCCCACCACGACAGCGAATGTGGAAAGAGTGATACGCATCGAATCCTCCTGCTAGTGATTAGAGTCAGTCTGCCGCGCCGCTGAGATCTTCTATTTTTACAACACCCACCAGCATGGACTCCAACTTTTTCACTTCTGCTACTTTTTCTGCGTGTCGACGAGCTTTTTGTAGGCGGCCGCTTCCGTCGGTGAGCAGATCATCTCCATCAGGTCCGCGTCGGGTGGCATCAATTTCAGCGGGAGCTTATTGCGCGGCGTCCAGAGTTGGGTATACGCCGTCGGATCGTCGATCGTGACGGTGAGCTCCAGCGTGTCGCGGTCACGGCGGTGGTACCGTTCCTCGACGCGCATATCGGTGCTGTGCGGATTGCCCGCATTGTCGAGCCAGGTCCTGTCGTCCATCCCGATCGTCTGCACCACGAAGGTGTAGTCATCTTCCCACTGGCCAACCGAGTATCCGTACCAGCGCGGATCCGGATTCTTGGGAAGCGCGCGTCCGTCGGTCCAGATGACGCGCCACCTCTTCTCGAACATGTAGAGCATCAGGATCTGATTTGGCGTCTGCACAATCTGCACGGGCCGGAGCTCGTACAAGACGAGCCGGGGAAAGCCGGCACGTGCCCCGGTCCCGCGATTCCCCCAGAGCCCGCATCCCAGGTACCGGTCAGATCATGTGGCGGAGCTGGAGCTGGTTTGGCCTGCGACGGTTGAAAGGCGCTCGGTGGCAACCCAGAACTGTTCCAGGTTTGCGCGAGCATAACGCCGGACGAACACATTAGTGCCGCCACTGAGGCAACGATCGAGACGATGAAGCGTCTTGGCATGTTGAAATCCTCCGCTTCAGGCTGGTCAACCGCCTGTTCGTTCACCAGATTACCTTTAGCGCAAACTGAATCACCCGCCCCGGAGTTTGCGTGGCAAGGATCTTGCCGGCAAGGGGAACGTACGATCCCGCCGAGTTGATCACCTCCAGGTTCGTAGGCGCCGCCTGAATCACAGGAGGCGGTGCAAAATTCGCGCGATTAAAGAGGTTGAAGAACTCGGCGCGGAACTGCGCGTTGAAGCTTTCCGAGATTTTGGGAATGTAGTTGTTCTTGAAGACAGAGAAATCGAAATTCACGAGCCCGGGACCAATCAGCGCATTGCGACCCAGGTTGCCGCGAATGTTGGGACAGGAGGTAGCCAGGCCCGGTATGGCTGAAGAGCCTGCGGCAGCTGCCATGGCGCTCGCGCGCACTGCGTCGCATCCCGCCGCGATCGTCGCAGCGCTCTGCTGTGGAAAGCCAAAACAATCGAGGTTGATATAGTGATCCGGGTTTCCGGCGTTGATAAACTTTGAGCAGCCTGGAACAACATTCGGCGGATTGAAGCTTGGTTGCTGCTCACCTAAAATGTCAGTCCCATCCGAGCCGGCAACGATGGAAAACGGAACACCGTCGCTCAACGTACTGATGGTCCCAAACTGCCAGCCCCCGAGCACGCGGTTCCCGAACGCACCGAGCGATTTCGGCGCAGGAGCATTCCAGAGAGCGTTGATCACAAGGACCCGTTTGATATCGAAGTCCGACAACCCCTTGCTCAAACTCATGTCGTAAGAAGGAATCGTGGCCAGGGAGTTCTGAAACGTGTCACCGGCGAAACTAGCCGATGAATTATCCAGGCCCTTGCCCCAGGTGAAAGAACTTTGCATCTGAAAGCCGCGGCTCATTCTCTTGTCGACTCTCAACTGAAGACTGTTGTAATAAGAGCTGCTTGCCCAGATCACACCTTGAATCGGCCCCACGTTCGGGTTGGGGGCCGCGGACAATCCTGCGCCGGCCGCAGTGCATCCCGACGCGGCGTCTGGACCACTGCAATAAGTCCAGGGAACAGGCCACACGTAACCCGCAGCGGTCTTTCTTCCAACGACGCCGTTGGTCGCGTCAAGCTGGATGGGATTATGGAGCCCGCGCGACCCTGCATAGGCAACTGTGAGCGTCGTGGAAGGTGTGAGTTGGCGCTGGATGTTCAGGTTGTATTGATAGACGTAATTGCGCTTGATATTGGTATCCCTGTAGCCGTACTGCCTGCCTTGAGTACCTTGAGGCGTCGCAACCGCCCGCGCCACCAGGTTCGGAACCGAATACGGCCAGGTGCCAGTAGGAACGTCGAAATTCTGCCCGCCGTAATTCTGGTTTTGACCGACCACAGGAACAACGCCGGAAGCCTGCGCCTGAGCGAGCGTCGTGTCGCCGGCCACCGGGTTCAGGGCCGTGGGAGTGTTGTTGCCATCGCTGCGGGTGCGGGTCTCGCCCACCCGCAACGAATTCACAATGCCCGGGCCGAACGTGTGGGTTTCTTCCACGATGACGGACTGCCGGTACGAAAAGTTTTGTGCGAGTGTGTTATTGAACCCCAGGGGAAAGGTCAGATTCGAGCTGTCATGGACGAAAGTTGTGAAGAGGCTGTCATTACTCCCAATCTTCCAGTCCCCCCTTGTGGTGTAAAAATTTTCCTGGGAACGATTGACCCCTTGATAGTTGAACAGCCCAACGTTGAGGTTCACCGTGCCGTCACTGTTCAGAACAGGGGCCGCGCCCGGCGTGGGCATTGGGTAAAAAGCTAAAAACTTCTGGATGATGGGGTCTATCGAGACCGTCGTGGTGACCGGCACCGGCGGACTGCCGGCGTAACGGGAAATGGAGGCGCAGGGGGCGGTGAGGCCGCTGGTGCACGGACTGCTGTGAGCGGCACTGGAAAGCGTCGTGTTGCTGGTGGATATCCCTTTGACATAACGCACGCCTTCATAGTCCCCAAAGACAAAGACTTTGTTCTTTACGACGGGCCCGCCTGCGGAGAATCCAAATTGATTTTGCCGCAAGACGGATTTGCGGGTCCCGTTGGCATTGTCAAAGAAATTGGCTGCATCGAGTTTATCGTTGCGCAGGAAATCAAAGGCAGTTCCGTGAATGCTGTTGGTGCCGGAGCGCGTGACCGCGTTGATCACTCCGCCCGATGTGAAGCCGTACTCCGCCGAATAATTGCTCGTCAGCACGGTGAACTCCTGAATCGCGTCCACGCCCAGGTTCGCGCCGAGCACACTGCCCGGTCCGGCGTTGGAAAAGTCGTTCACGAGTCCGCCGTCGAGACGATAGCTGTTCTGCGTAGGCCGGTTCCCGCCGATCGTCAGTTGCATTCCCAGGCCGCGCGCCCCTTGCGAACCCTGGAAAAATTGGGGCGTTTGTTGACTTCGGACCGACGCGACGCCGGGTTGAAGAGTGGCCAGGGCCGTCCAGTCGCGGCCATTGAGAGGCAATTCGCGAACCGTCGTCGAGCCCACGGTGGCGCTCAGGGTCGACGTGGCCGATTGCACGACAGGCGCTTCGGCCGTGACCTGCACCGCTTCCGTCGTCTGTCCGACCCGCAGTGTGAAATTCAGCACTTGCTGGGCTCCCACCGTCAACGTGATGCCGGACTGCACCTGAGTGCTGAATCCGGGAAACGAAACGGTGACATCATAGGTGGAAGGTCTGAGATTCGGCGCGGTGTACAAGGCGGCCGAATCCGCAGTGACAGTCCGAACAATGCCGGTGTCCTCATCTCGAATCGAGACCAGGACGAACGGGATGACGGCGCCGGATGGATCGCTAATGGTCCCGGAAAGCGTTGCTCCGGCCACCTGCCCACAGGCCTGATTCGGCGAAAGAACAGTGATGGCCAAAATAATGAACACCGGGAAAGCAGTAGTCATCCTTTTCAAAGAAACTCTGCGTAGCATGGGCGTGCCCTCCCGAAGACCAGACGACCCCGGAATTGCACATCGATCCGGTCGCCAGGCGCAAACGTTGTTTTGACAACTCTGGTTTTGCTAGGATGCATGTCATGAACCAACAGGTTCTCAGAATTTTATTTCTTTTCTGGCTGGGGTGGTACCTTTCCGGTCCGCTGTTTGAAATGGTGGATAGTTGGGATTCGCCACAAGAAGAAATGAGCGATATGGTGTGGTCGGCCAGTGGAGTGCTGAGCCTGCTAGCAGCAGGCGTGTGTATCGGAATGTTTGTCTTTCGGAAATTCCGCGAGCTATGCTGCTATTTGGCGACTTCCACAACTGCTCAGAGGCCCGTTCGCTTTAGGATCGCATTCCCGCCGGTTTTGCGCATAACGCCTGCGTCCAGCCTGGATATATCCTCCTCCCTGCGAATCTAGACCTGCGATTTCCGATTCCCGTGTTGCAACGTTCGGAGTGATTTCTCAATGCGAAGAATGCTTCATTGCCTCGCGGCTATTTTGGTATTGCTCACTGTCCTAAACCTAAATGATGCATACGCCCAAACGTCCAGAGTCGGCGGGACGTTGGAAGTAAGCGTGACCGACACGACGGGCGCCGTCATTCCCAATGCTGAAGTTCGAATCCGGGAAACTTCGACAAACCAGAGCCGCGCGCTGGTGACCGGGGAGAACGGAGCTTTCCGCCTGCCCGACTTGCCGCCCGGTACTTACGAACTAAGCGCGGCGCGCGAGGGCTTTGCTCCGTACGTTCACACAGGAGTTGTCATCACGCTCGGAAGCGCCGTGCACTTGGATATCGTCCTGATGCCCGCCGGCTTGTCAGAGCAAGTGAGCGTGACCGGCCAACCGCCTCCTCTGGATCCATCTCAGTCGTCGGTAACATCCACCATAGATTTCGAAAGAATTGAAGAACTACCTGTTCGGAGCCGGAATTATCTGGATTTTGTCTTGTTGGCACCCGGAGTCGCGCCGTCCAATCCACAACAGAACGGCGCAGCGCAAACGCAGTTGGCGGATAGCGGATTTACCTTCGGCGGTTTGCGACCCCGAAGCAACAACTTATCGATTGATGGCGTCGATAATAATGATGAATTCACTGGGTCCAACAGGACGGCGCTATCGCTTGAGATCATCCGTGAATTTCAAGTCGTCAATAGCGGATTTTCGGCCGAAAGTGGCGGGAGTTCCGGAGGATCGATCAACGTTGTGACCAGGAGTGGCGCGAACACCATTCACGGCGATGTCTTCGCATTTGTGCAGAATGGGGCGCTGAACGCGCGCAATCCGCTGGAGAGTGAACTATCGAAGCCTTCTCTCGACCGCTATCGGTCTGGCTCTTCATTAGGTGGACCGATCGTCAAGGATCGCACGTTCTACTACGCTGCCTTTGAACAAGAGCACACCCGTGGCCAACGAAGCAGTCACATTGATCCCGCAGCCGCGTCAGTGATCAATCGAGCTCTATCGAGCGGCGCATTCCCAGGCGTTACGACGCGGCGGCTCCGCAGTGGATTTTTCCCTGTCGCCTTAGCGGAAACGGAGGCGGCCGGCAAAATCAACCAGCAGATCGGAAAATTGCACTCTTTGATGGCGCGCTATGCATTTACGAATAATCGCGAGGCGGCCGGCGCGTTCAATACGGGTGGTCTCGTGGATGCGAGTGCGCGTGGCAGCAGTTTCGTGCGGGATCAAGCTGTTGTCGGATCGCTCGTCTCGACTTTAAGTTCGCAGACGGTCATTGATCTGCGATTCCAGATCGCAGGCCGCCGGGCTCTCCTGCGGACGAATGATAGCATTGGTCCAGAGATCGATATTGTTGGAGTTGCCCTGTTTGGGAGGCCTTACGAAGGAAACAGCCGGCGCACAGAGAATCATTACGAGATCGGCTACACCCTGGAGCATACATTCCGCACCAACGACTTCAAAGTGGGCGGAACCCTCAACGCCGTTCGTCTCCGTGCATTCGTGCCGGACGGATTCGCAGGCGTATACGCATTCAAGACACTCGACGACTTCGCGGCAGGACGTCCCGATCTATTCCGGCAGGCATTCGGCAACCCCAGTACAGGCCTTCGAACGGTCATGCTTGGGCTATTCGCACAAGATCATTGGACCATCAGCCGCCAATTGACCGTGGACGCAGGTTTACGTTACGACCTCGAAGGACTGCCCCAACAATTCCAGCAGGACCGGAATAATTTCAGCCCCCGAGCCGGTATGGCCTATAGCCTGTCTTCACGCTCGGTGGTCCGTTTAGGCTATGGGATTTTCTACGACCGTTATGTGCTCGCGAACCTCAATCGAGCTATCCAGAAGAATGGAACAAGTGGATTTGAGCAGGTCGCAGAAGGGAGCCTGGCCGCAATAATCTTTGAGCATTCCGGCGGAATGCCACTCCTATCGCCGGTTACCGGGATTCGCCCATCCATATTTGTACCAGATGCCGAACTGAAACGATCCTACAGTCAACAGGCAGCTTTAGGTACGGAATACCTCCTTACGAAAGACATGACTGTCAGCGCGAATTATCTCTGGGTTCGAGGATTGAAATTATCTCGAACCAGAAATGTCAATCTCTTGCCCCCAATCCAACTGACAACGGGTAACGCTCCGGGCTTTGGTTTCCTGCAACCAGATCCGCAAAAGTCCGGCCGGCCTGTATTCAGCGACTCTCGTATCGATTCGCGATTCGACGCGGTGTATTCGTTGGAACATTCTGCCAGTTCGAGCTATCACGGACTATCCGTTTCCCTGAATCGCCGTTTGTCCGGCGAGTTTGAACTGTCAGGTAGTTACACGCTGTCGAAAACGCTGGACGATGCTTCGGATTTCGATGAACAACCGCAGAATCCATTCGAGCTGCGAAACGAGCGGGCACATTCACGTCAGGATCAGCGGCATCGATTTGTCGTGAGTGCCCTATTCGACTTGCCGATCGGCGAAGAGGAGGAATCGGCAACCGCCGGAAAAGCGAAACCCGCAGGCCCGCTCGAAAAGATTTTTGCTCACATCGAAATGGCTCCGATCCTGACGATCGGCAGCGGAAGATGGTCGAATCCCCTAACCGGAGTCGATTCCAATCGCAGCCAAGCATGGCCGCTTTCGTCGCGGCCACTCGGGTTTGGTCGAAATACGCTCAAGACTCCGGCAACGGCATTGCTCGATTGGCGAATCGTCAAATACTTTCCTTTCGGTGAACGCCGGCGACTGGATTTTGTAACGGAGTTCTTCAACCTGCTCAATCGGACGAATGTGACTCAGCTTAATCCTTACTTCGGTACAGGCCTCGTTCCGAATCCACAGTTCGGAAAGCCGGCCGATGCCTTAAACAGACGCCAATTGCAGTTCTCTGTCGATTTCGAATTCTGACCGCCATTGATCCACCGGTGAAGCTGCCTACACAACCGTCAATCCTGGACGGTGTAGACCCTGACCTCGGCGCCTGCGCTGATGCTGGCCGGGATGGCCAGGTAGAAACGATCAAAGCCCTTCCCTTGCCTTCCAAAGTAACCCGCCGTGCGCGCGCCCACGGAGGTGGGAACCTTGGAAACCAACGAATAGTGGTCCGGATCATTCTGTTGAAACACGTAAATGAAGCCCTCGCCTCCCGGCACGTAAATGCGCTTGTGCTCGGCGCTGTAGTACAGATCGTCCGTGTCCTGCACGCTAGGTAGCGAGGCAACCATGTGCCCGGTGTTCGTGTCAAAGACCGAGAGCGTAGCTGGTTCCCGCGTTCCCACGAAGAGCCTGTGATCGGCCTCGTCAAGGGCCATAGGAAAGTTTTGATACACGCTCAAGGGCCACCGCGAAATTTCCTTGGTATTGCGGTTGATGACCGCAATCTGCTTCATCTCCGGAATATTCACGTAAATGTTGGGTCCGGATTTTTCTAGTTGGAACGATTCCGGCTCGCCTCCGATTTTGTACACTTCATCGAGGCGCTTGTTCGTCACCGCATCCACTGCCGCGATCGCAGAGGTCTTTTCGTCGTCCCCACAGCCGACATAGACGCGTTTGTTTGCCGCGTCGTAGCGCAGGTTATCCGCGCCTCCCTCAAAATCCAAAGTGTCGATGAGCTTGAACGAATCGCCGTCATAGATGTAAAGCTTGCCCTTCTGGCTGGCTACAAACAGTTTGTTGGCCTCCGGAGAAAAGGCAACGCCTTGGGGTCCGGGGACCCCGGTGATCTCATGGACGCGAGTTCCCGCGAAAAGCTCGATCACTTCGACCGAATTGTTGCCAAGCCCCGAAACGAACACCTTGCCTTTGCCGGAAGCAAAATGATCGAAACGGCCCTTCACGCCCTCCAGAGGTATGGCTCCTGTCCAGACGATCGGAGGCGCAGTCGCGGCTGCAGGCGGCGCATCCTGGGGAGCGCTCGTTTGTTTGCTCTGACACGCCGTGAATGAAACAGCAAGCGCCAGCAGGGAACCGATGCCGCATAGCTTTCTCATGCTCTCCTCCATGCGAGGTAGATCGGACGTATCCTGACCAGGGGCTCGAGGGGGATTCAACCCCCTCGAA
>QHXC01000714.1 GCA_003222815.1 Acidobacteriota bacterium
TGATGCTCGAGCGAAGTATCGCGGTAAGATCATCCGGAAGCCGGCGCTGCGCGTGATGGATGCTGAAACGGCGCGACTGGCCGCCTCCAGACTGGCGCAAATCCGTGAATTGGGCGCGCAGGTCGTGGCGATCTCTCCACGGTTGCCGGACAATTCGCTTTCTACGCAGGAAAAGAACGAGCTTGCTTTCCCAGTCCTAACAGCCCGTTCAAAAACGTCTCGTTCGCCGCGTGAGGGCACGCGGCCTACAAGATTTCGTCGGAAATCGACATGTATTGTAGGCCCGGTGCCCTCACCGGGCGGCTTTTTCAACAGGCTGCCAAGCGATGTCGGCAACAAAATTGTGCGCATTTGGCATCGTGTTCAAGCTGAGCAAAGGCTTGCTGGATTTGTATCGGACGTTCGGACATGCGCTTGAGGACGCCAATGGTGCGAGCGGCAAGGCAGAATTGCCCGTTCCCGCCACATTTCTTATAGATGGCAACGGAACAATTCGCCTGGCCCACGTGGATGTGGATTACACCCGACGGCTTGATCCGGATGATGTTATCGCGGCGCTGAAGAAGCTTAATGGTGTGGAGGCCGGCAGAACGAATCACGAGACAGCAAAATGATATGAAAACGACACAGCATTTAGACAAGACTGCGACGAGCGGTAGCACGGCGTCGGCGATCAAAACGGAGGAATACGATTTGCTCATCCTCGGCAGCGGAGCAGCTGGCAAGCTCCTCTCCTGGACGCTGGCCAAAAAGGGGATGAAGACGGCAGCGATCGAGCGAAAGTATGTGGGCGGTTCCTGCCCGAACATCGCGTGTCTTCCGAGCAAGAACATCATCCACAGCGCAAAGGTCGCATCGTACTTCAGGCGGAGCGAGGAGTTCGGAATCACCAAGGACAACTGGAAGATCAACATGGCAGCCATACGCGAGCGGAAACGCAGAATGGTCGCCGGGCTGGTGGACGTGCATATGGAGAATTATAAGAAAAGCGGAGCGGAACTGGTGATGGGCTGCGGGCGCTTTATCGGGCCGAAAACCATCGAGGTCACGTCTAGCAACGGCGGCGTGCGCGTGCTCCACGGGAAGCGGGTCGTAATCAACATAGGAACGCTGGAACTGGACCTTGTTCCGGAACATCTCATTGTGTTGGGTGGCGGGTTTGTCGGCCTGGAATTCGCGCAGGCAATGCGCCGCTTTGGCAGCCGGGTGACTGTGATTGATCGCAACAGCCGCCTGATTCATCGCGAGGATGACGACATCTCGGAAGCCATGCTCGAATTGTTTGGACACGAGGGAATTGATGTCCTGCTGAACACTCGTATCGCTCGTGTGGAAGGCAAGTCCGGTGAATCGGTAAAGGTGACCGCCAATCGCGGTGGTTCGGCGACAGCCGTGGAAGGTTCCCATATCCTGGTAGCGGCGGGCCGCACTCCCAACACCCATGGCATTGGCTTGGAGTTGGCAGGCGTGGAAACAACCGGGCATGGGTACATAAAAGTCAACGAACGCCTCGAGACAACAGCGCCCGATGTTTGGGCAGCGGGCGAATGTGCCGGCAGCCCGCATTTCACGCACATCTCGGAAAATGATTTCCACATTGTCGCGGAGAACATAGAAGGCGGTAATCGCGTGACGACCGGACCTCCGATGGTTGCAGTCTTCCGTGCTCAAACACTTTCCGAGACGCGCGGCTTCATGAAAGCCCTCATTGATGCCGAGAGCGACCGCATCCTCGGCTTTACAGCCTTTGGAGTTGGAGCAGGAGACACCATGGCGACAGTCCAGGTCGCGATGCTGGCGGAACTTCCTTATACCGCATTGCGTGACGCCATTTTTACTCATCCAACTTTGCCGGAAGGTCTCATTCCGCTTTTTGCAAATGTGCCGTCCGCGGCAAATTGAGAAACAAAGAACGATCAACCAAAGGAACATCATGCAAACGCCCAAAGACACTTTATGGCTCGCGCGATTGTGATCTATGAGAATGTTTCGGCACCGGAGGAAAAATTATGAACGACTCGATTTCACTGACTCCGCCCGTGTCGGCGCGCGATCACATCGAAGGGCATGAAGATGCTCCAGTCACATAAACGCCGCTCGCGTTGCGAGCGGTATTGAATGAATTGAGACATTGGACGATAATCTGACGCTTTAAGTATTGCTCGTGGCGAGGTGGCGGTCGGCATAAATCGCTTCGCGGAATTCTTCTGGCAGCTTGTTCATGTTCCAAACAGGGGTTTCTTGGCCTAAGCGCGAATGGGCCAACTTATTCCTCGCTGCGTAAATTGAGATATTTTCACAAACGTTTTAGGTTGAATCAAAATTCAACCGTTTCTCTTCCAAGGAATCGAGATTTCTGAGCAGCTCTTTTTTTGTTTCAGACTCATTCTTTGCCCTTGGCTTTGGGCTTCGGTTTCAATCTTTCCTTGGGCAGGTTTTCCAAAAAGTTTTTCCCCCATTCCCACATGGCGTTGATGATCGGTTTCAGACTCTCGCCGCGCTTAGAGATCGAATATTGCACCTTCGGGGGAACCACGGGGTAAACCTTTCGTTCGATTATCCCGTCCTCCTCTAGTTCGCGCAGTTGCAACGTCAGCACACGCTGAGTCGCTCCTGGAACGAGTCTGCGAAGTTCCCCGTATCGCTTTGTACCGGTAAAAAGGATGAAGAGGAGTTCTCCTTTCCACTTCCCCCCGATGGCTTCAGTGCAGGCCTCAACGGGGCAGCCCAGACGATCATAACTTCTATGTTTCATCGTGTTTTTCTCTCCTTCAGCAGCATTTTTGATACTACAGCATAAATTTGTGCCTACTTGTCAAAACCAATCATACTGCGT
>QHXC01000408.1 GCA_003222815.1 Acidobacteriota bacterium
CCGGGGAGAAAGGCCTCGATAGAGAAATCGCCTTGGTCAAGGCCTCCGCGGGTTCCACCGAAGACAGCTACACCGTTGCTCTGGGAGCCAACATCCTTCACGCCACCGGCGACTACGTCGGAGCGCGCCAGCTCATGGACAAGCTCGCCAGGAGCCAGGACGCCGCAGGCGGGGTCAAAGGCGCCGTCACCAGCATCACCCGCTCCGGCGGCGACGCTCTTGCCATTGAGACCACGGCCCTTTCCGTGTTGGCGTGGATGCGCGAACCTTCTTATGCGGCCCATGTAGAAAAGGGTCTGAAGTGGATCGTCGAGTCGAACAAGAGCGGCCGCTTCGGCTCCACGCAATCCACCATACTCGCGCTGCGCTCCATCGTCGCCTATGACGCCGCCCACGCCCGGCCCAAAGCCCCGGGCCGAATCGTTCTTACCGTGGACGGCAGGACTGTCGGCTCTCCCCTCGCTTTCACGGTCAACACTCAGGGCGCGCTCGTCCTGCCCGAATTTGCAAGTAAGCTCGGCCCCGGCAATCACTCGGTCGGGCTCAAGATGGAAGATGGCTCGAGCATGCCTTTCTCCATAAGTGTGAAGTACCACAGCACACTGCCCAACAGCGCCGGGGAGGCGCGAGTAGGCATTCAGGTTGCCCTTAAGGATCCACAGATTCAGGAGGGAGGCGTCACCGAAGCCATCGTTTCCATTGCCAACAAGAGCGATCAAGAAATTCCCACTCCTGTGGCTATCGTGGGAATCCCCGGCGGCTTGGAGGTGCGGCACGATCAGCTCAAAGAACTGGTCAAGTCTGGCAAGATCGACGCCTACGAAGTCATCGGCCGCGAAGTCGTCCTTTACTGGCGTTACCTTAAGGCCAAAGACAATTTCGATCTCCCACTGAGCCTGGTTGCCGCCGTTCCCGGCTCTTATACTGGCCCCGCCAGCCGCGCCTACCTCTACTACACCGACGAATACAAGAACTGGGCGCCGGGACTGAAAGTGAGCATCTCACCACGATAAGGTGAAAGATCAAAGCTCGATTCATCGATCCAATGCTACTCCTACGCAAAGAGAAATTACCGGGAGGTGCTGACTGGCTACGGCCGCTTTTCAACCGACCGCTTGGTGGATTCCAGGACTTCATCCACTTCGCGGTAATACGTGATCAGATCGATCGAAGGCGGAGGCACGACACCCAGTTGCCGCAACATTGTGGTGACTTGGCCGCGATGATACGTCGAGTGATTGATCACGTGCCGCATTAGCTGTGCGAGAGGCTGTTTGTACGGCACTCCTTTCAGATCCTTATACGCCAGAGGTTCACGCATTTTATCTTCGTTGAGGGCGGTAACGAACTCGTGGATTTCTTGACGCAGCGCCTGCCATTTGTCCTGAAGAATCGCAAGTGTTGGGGATTCCGCCACTGCCGGCAGGCTCGATGGCGAGGTGCCTTTCCACCGGGAATACCAGATCTGCTGCGCTCCATAAATGTGAACCAGCGTTCCTCGTATGCCGCCGTGACTGGATCCGAGATCCTTTTCGTATTGATCATTGGTGAGACCCGTGACAACTTCGAGTTGCTTCGCAGTTGCCCAGCGATCGTAATCAAAAAGCGTCAACGCTTCCGAAGGAATCATATTTCACCTGCCAGAGTTTGATGTCACAACATAATCCGACATCGAATGCGGTTTCACAAGGTGCAACGCGCGAGTTTAATCAGACATCTCAGCTCGGGCCGACTTTCCTCGCAGCGCTCGGCTCCGATCATTCCCGCGGTTCTTATCGCGGGCTTCTTTCGATGGTTGGCGCGAGCCGGCCCGGTGGACAAACTGCCTGGCGAATGACGTGGATGATGCGCTCCAGATCCCTTTCCGACAATGCCGCATATACCGGAAGTTGAAGCGTATGTTCTGTCCCTTCAGCAACGGGGCATTTTGCTTCGTACCGAGCGAACAGACTCAGTCTGTTGCACACGTCGACGTGCATGATTTCAACGTCGATTCCATGCCGGATGGCGTGCTGCGCCAGTGTCGCAGGATCCGAAGTGCGGATACAGTACTGGTAGTAAACCGGTGAGGTATCCGAAAGGACGCCCGCCGGCTGAATGGATTCGATTCCCTTCAAACCTTCCGTCAATGTTTCGGCATGGGCGCGGTTGAGTGCATTAAGAGCATCGATTCTCTCAAGCATCTTGATCCCGAGCAACGCCTGTGCGTTGGTGTATCGTTTGCGATAGGAATCCGGCAAAGTATCGAGGGGACGAATCTTCTCCCACAAATAGCGGCTTAAATCATAATTCCCAAAGAATGACGCGATGTAGAACGCAAGGTACATCGTGAACGTGAAGCCATATGGACCGATCAGTTGGCGTTGCAGATTGCCGAAGAAAATTTTCTTGAAAACATCCTTTGAGGCCGGCAGCGGTTCACTTTGAGCTTCTGAACGAATTCGGTTCCTACCTTGCGTCCCTTGTATGTTGCGCCGAGCGCGTGGGCGCAATCCTCAATCACGGCGAGTTGGTTCGCCCGCGCGATGCTCATGATCGCATCCATGTCGCACGGTTGGCCGTAAAGATGGGTCGGTACAACCGCGCGAGTGTTTGGAGTAATTGCGCGCTCCAATTTTGCGGGGTCCATGTTGAAGGTTATTGGATCGATGTCCACAAAAATCGGGCGGAACCCGAGAACACGAGCCATTTCCGGGACTACCCAGAATGTCAATGCGGGGAAAATAATCTCTGAATCGCGAGGAAGCTCCAGTGCTCTCAGAATGTAGCAAAACGCCATCCGCCCATACGACGTCGAGATGGCGTTCTGTACGCCATGGTATGCCGCGAAACGTTCCTCGAACTCCTGAATGGCGGGTCCGCGGACCCCCTGTCCGCGGACGATTGCCTTCACGGCGGCCGTCACCGAACCTGGAATATTCCGTGCGCCGTATCGCGCGATTGTTCGAAACATTGCTGCTCCGTCTTTGACACCCGTGAACTGAAAAACGCCATTTCATTCTCAGAGTGCCGGCGGTGAGTGTAGGCTTCCAAGCGTTGCAGGAGATTCGAATGGGCTCCCGCGAATCCGAGATAGTTCAGCCCCCACGACGGGCGAAGATAAAACCTCGAGTATGCATGCGCCAGCACGTACAGTAGCTCTTCATGGCTCATGTCAGGATGCCGGAAAGTAGGAGTATAGCCATCGAACTTCTCCGGATCCGTTTCTGTAATCAGCGGCTTCATCTGCTTATACAAAGGCGTACCCGGATAGGGAGTCAGAATCTTGAAGAGCGCCAAAGTGGTTCCCAGATCGATCGAATAATCGACGGTCGCGCGGATGCTATTTGGTGTATCGGTGAGAAACCCAAGCACATAGAAGCCTTCGGTCGAGATCCCCTTGCTCCGGCAGTGTCCCACGATCTCGCGCTGATGAGCCGGAGGTATGGGCCTTCGGCCAACGCGTTTGAGCGTCGCCGGATCCACAGACTCGACTCCAAAAGTGATCGTGCGCAGTCCGGCGCGATACAGGAGATCAATTAGCTCTTTGTCCAAATCGTCCAGCCGCGTTTCGCATTCGAACCGCACCTGAAGGTTTTTGCGAATGATGCCTTCCGCAATGGCGGTGCTGCGGCTTCGCTCCTGTGTGAAAAGAGGATCGCGAAAAACCAGATATGCCCGGCCGTAGCGTGCACAAATGTCTTCGATTTCGGCGACGACGCTCTCCGGCGAACGCGAGCGATACGGTGCCGTGATGCGATGCGGACAGTACGTGCAAAACTCAGGACAGCTTCGACTCGACAGTATCGGAAATGCAGCATGAACCGGCTCGAGCGAGCGGCCAACGGCGTGACGCACCATTTTCCTGTGAAACAGGTGCCACGCAGGAAAAGGCAGCGTATCCAAATCCGGAATAGCAGGACTATCGACGAAGCCTTTTGGTATTTCCCCTGCTGCCATCCGCAAGGCCGCATGCTCCGGCTCTCCTTTGATGATGAAATCAGCGTGACCTTCCAAGAGTTCAGGCATATGTGTGGCGGGCGCTCCGAAAAATCCGACACGCATTCGGAATCTTTGCCGGGCCTCTTCGGCCCATTCCACCTCATGTCTGTAATCGACGAGGGAACTCAAAACAAGCGCGAGATCTCCTTCGAGAACGCTGTCCCGCGTAATTCTCACTTGATGGCCGGCCTGGGCAAAAATCGCGGCCAGATAGCCGGCATGGATACTCGGCACATTCTGATAGAGCTTGCGGGCTCGTTCGATCCACCGGGTTGTCCATGAAAATCCACGAAATCTGGATCCGTACCCTCCTACAACCGTATCTTTGTTTACAAAACCGCCGCGCCCCTTCAGGTCGGCGATAACAACGCGCATACAACCTCCGCATGAGAACGTTAGCTCAAATGATTTCGAAAGGGACCTCAGATCCTTTCGTGGTAGCAGCTATGTTTCAGAGCGTGGGCGTGAGGCGGAGGACCTCTGGCGGGGACTTGCTGAAGGAAAGAATCGCAACGCAGTTGTTCGCGATTCCAAACCCGCAATAACTCGATGTTCAGCCCGATATCGAATTGCTGAGCAATTTTTTCCCCGTGGGCCAGGGGATCCGCCGAATTGTTTATGTCGGACTCAGGCGTATAAGCTGCCCGGCGGTTCAGTGTCGGTCCACGAAACTTATGCGGACCACCATAAGCCCACGAGCTGACTCTCTTGAATTTCGCCTTTCCGCTGTTCAGCCATACGGCCACAGGCCGGACCGAGGTGGCGCTGGTGATGACCAGGTCTTCGTTACGATCGTCATCAAGATCCTTTGTCTCGAAAGTAAGCCCGGTTTCGTCTTCTTGCTGGTAAACCATGAGGTGCAGCCGTGGCCGGCCGCTAGTAAAATGAATGCTGACTTTATAGACTCCTCCACATTGCCGAATCGTTGCGGTTTCAGGAATATGATCTCCGTCAAGATCATGGCCCAACGATATGCGATAGGAGATGCCCGCAGGCGACGCTGCAACCCAGTTCGGGAGAAGAAAGACAAAGGGGACCGCGAACAGATGAGTCAGGACTATCTTCGTCCGGTGGAGCGTGAGCATTAACGGCAACACGTGAACTCCGTAGGTGGTGCTTTCGGTGGCTATAATAGCGCACTTTGAGCACTTCAACGAAACATTGGACGGTGGCCCCGTCGATTTTGCTCACGAAATGTCGGCGGGCCAAGAATCCGGCCGGCGAATTTTCCTCTATTTCACGAGCAGGCGCAGAAAGCGACGCTTGCCCACTTTGAAGAGATACTCGCCGGGTTTGGAGATATCGGTTTTGGGATCCGTGATCCGCTCCTCGTTCATGTGAACGGCGCCGGATTCGATAAGGCGTTGGGCTTCGGCGTTTGACGTAGCAAGATTGAGCGATGCCAAGAGCCGGGTAAGACGCAGAGGACCCGATGCGATAGAGACTTCCTTTGTTTCGATGTCGCCCGGGATTTCACGCTTCCTGACGACGCGATCGAACTCTTCGCGCGCGGCTTGAGCGGCAGCGGTGCCGTGATAGGCGGTGATGATCCGGACGGCGAGATCGGCTTTGACATCCATCGGATGACCTTTACCGGAGGCGATATCCCGGCGGAGCGTCTGGATTTCCGCGAGCGGAATGTCTGTGAGAAGTTCGTAATAGCGGTACATGAGCTCGTCGGATATCGACATCACTTTGCCGAATTGTTCCTTTGGATTCTCGTTGATGCCGATGTAGTTGCCGAGCGACTTGCTCATCTTTTGCACGCCGTCGGTTCCTTCGAGCAGCGGCGTCGTCAGTACGACCTGTGATTCCTGACCGTACTCTCGCTGCAGGTCTCGTCCGACAAGCAAGTTGAACCTTTGATCCGTTCCGCCGAGTTCGACGTCCGCCTCGAGCGCAACCGAGTCGTAACCCTGAGCGAGGGGATAAAACAGTTCGTGCATTGCGATCGGATGCTGGTTCTTCAAACGATCAGAAAAGTCTTCGCGTTCCAGGATGCGTGCCACCGTGTAGTGTGAGGCGAGCCGAATGAAGCCCTCCGATCCCAGAGCCATCAACCAGCGGCTGTTGAAATCGATGACGGTCTTGCCGGGGTGCAGAATCTTGAAGATTTGTTGCTTATAGGTCTCCGCGTTTTGCAAGACTTCGTCTTTCGTCAACTGTTTTCTCGTAGCAGATCGTCCTGAGGGATCTCCGATCAATCCTGTGAAGTCACCAATGAGGAAAATGGCGACGTGGCCAAGGTCCTGAAAATGTTTCATCTTTCGGATCAAGACCGTGTGGCCGACATGGATATCCGGAGCTGTGGGGTCGAAACCAGCCTTAACGCGCAATGGCTTTCCGGTCTTTTGCGCCCTTTTCAGCTTTTCTTCCAACTCCTCCTCGCGGATGATTTCCACCGCGCCTCTCCGGATGTGCTCAAGTTGCTCCTCGATGGGAATGGTCTTGAAATCGGTCATCGTGTGCCGTCTCATCATCCAACGCTTATAGGCTTATGACCACGCGTCTACCTTGAATCTCGCAGCGGCCCGAAAGGACCAGATCGATGGCTTCCGAATAGATCCGGTGTTCTTCTTTAAGGATCCTGGCGGAAAGCGTCTCAACCGTGTCGTCACTCAATATGGGTACCGCCGACTGCAGAATGATGGGTCCACCATCCAGGGCATCATCGACGAAGTGGACCGTGCAGCCACTGAACTTTGCACCATATTCCAGGGCCTGCCGCTGCGCCTCCGTTCCGGGAAACGCAGGCAACAGCGATGGATGAATGTTCAGAATACCGTATGGAAATGTGTTCAGAAAGACGGGTCCCACAATTCGCATGAAGCCGGCGAGAACGACCAATGAGACATTCTGGTCCCGGAGTATCTCCACAACTTCACGATCGAACTCCTCACGTGGCCGGTGTTGCGATGCTATATAGACCGCCGGCAGTCCACCAACGCGGGCCCGCTCCAGGCCGGGCGCGGATTCGACGTTGCTGACCACAATGGCGATTTCCGCGTTCAGTTTTCCAGACGCGATGCGGCCGGTGATCGCTTCAAAGTTGGAACCTCGGCCGGAAAGGAGAATACCGAGCCTGCGGTTGGCCGGTTGGATTCTCATGTGTGGATTCTTAGCCTCTTATTCCTTCAGGCTTGCTTCCCACAAATCGAGTTGCCGATCTGCGGCCTTGGCGTCCGGAATCATCTCCTGGAAGGCCAGCGGGTATTGACCGGTGTAGCACGCGGTGCAGAACTCGCTGCCTTTACCGTCCACGGCCCGCATCAATCCTGGGAGGCTCAGATAGGCGAGCGAGTCCGCCTCGATATACTTGCAGATTTCTTCGACAGTATGACTGGACGCGATCAGTTCCTTCTTCGTCGGCGTGTCGATTCCATAGAAGCACGGCGACAGAGTTGGCGGACAACTGATCCGCATGTGAACCTCTTTCGCGCCCGCCGCGCGGACCATCTTGACGATCTTCCGGGTGGTCGTTCCGCGGACGATGGAATCGTCAATGAGAATCACCCGTTTGCCGGCAAGCAGCTCCTTTATCGGATTGTGTTTCACCTTCACACCGAAGTTACGAATGGTCGTCTTCGGTTCGATGAACGTGCGGCCCACATAGTGATTACGGATCAACCCAAAGGCAAACGGAATGCGCGACTGCTGCGAAAAGCCGATCGCTGCAGCCACTCCGGAATCCGGAACCGGTACGACAAGATCGGCTTCGACCGGATTCTCTTGCGCGAGAATGCGCCCCATCAGGTCGCGGCTCGTTTGGACCGTGCGGCCGAATACGATGCTGTCCGGACGCGAGAAATAAACGTGCTCGAAAATGCACTTCGATAGCTTCGTTGAGGGCAACGCTTTAACGGACCACAACTCTTCTCCCCGGACGAAAACAATTTCCCCGGGTTCAACCTCGCGAAGATAAGTTGCGCCGATAAGGTCGAATGCGCAGGTTTCGGAAGCCAGCACATAGGATCCGTTCAATTTGCCGATACACAGAGGCCGGAACCCATTCGGATCACGGACTCCGATGAGCGCATTCTTGGTCAATAACAGGAGGGAGAACGCTCCATGAACTTTGGCCAGTGTTTCACCAAGAGCATCTAGCAATTCTCGTGTTTGGGACCTTGCGAGAAGGTGAAGAATGACCTCACTGTCACTGGTGGATTGGAAGATGGCGCCCTGCCGTTCGAGCTCTTCTCGAAGGGAACCGGCGTTGATCAGGTTTCCATTGTGCACAAGCGCGACCGTTCCGTAGGTGCACTTTACAACAATCGGCTGTGCATTGCCTTCGCAGCTGTCGCCGGCTGTCGAGTACCTGGTATGGCCGATTGCGTTATGGCCCTTTAATTTGGCGAGGATGTCTTCGGAATACACATCCGCGACGTAACCCATCGCTTTGTGGGTGTAAACCTCATCACCATCCGACGACGACATACCCGTGCTTTCCTGTCCTCGATGCTGCAGGGCGTACAGGCCCAGGTAAGTCATTCGAGCCGGATCAGAATGATTCGCGATCCCAAAGATTCCACACATGGTCCTACCCCAACGTTTTTTATGATAGCAGCTTCGCCAGACCCTGTCGCCACGTGGACTCCAGCTCATCCAATCCCAAATCGACGATGCGCTCGCCTTCGTAGTGCAAGATCAACCACTTACCGCCAACCCTTCCAAGATCGTAAAAATTCAATCCCATCTGTCCGGCACGCTTCCGGAGTTCCAGAGCATCTGTTGTGCTCAAGATAACCCGGGTCGTGGCTTCCCCGAACAAATCCTTCACGAGCTCCAGGTGTGAAGGGACCTGCACGTCCGCGCCAATCGCCGCGCGATGGAACGTGGAATAACAGCATTCGGCCAATGCGACAACAAGGCCGCCTTCACTCACATCATGAGCGGATTGGACTAGCCCGTCGCGAATCGCCGCTGAAACGAAATTCTGGATCGCCCGCTCCTCGTCCAGGTCTACTCTGCCAACGAGACGGTTGATGGTTTCGACTAGAACAATGGAGTCGCCCGCGCCGCGAAACGAGGATTTCGTCACGAGAGAAATGTCCTCGATCAAGCCGACCATTCCGAGCACGGGAGTCGGGTAAATGTCTTTGCCGAACGTCTCGTTGTAAAAACTGACGTTGCCGCCCGTGATGGGCGTATTGAAAAACGTGCATGCCTCGCTCATACCGTCCACCACTTCACTGAATTGCCACATGACTTCGGGGTGCTCCGGATTGCCGAAATTCAAACAATTCGTTGCCGCCAACGGCCGCCCGCCGGCGCATACGATATTCCGGCAAGCCTCCGCGACCGCCATTTTGGCGCCTTCCCGCGGATTTCGCGCGGCGCGGTAGCCAGGACCATCGAGCGTCATAGCCAATGCCTTCTTCGTGCCTTTGATCCTAACAACAGCCGCGTCCGAACCAGGTCCCACCATCGTGTTCGATTGCACCATGTGATCGTATTGTTCCCAGACCCACTGGCGGCAAGCGAGGTTTGGAGACGCAACGGCGAGTTTCAGAAGGTGATTGCAATCCGGACTGGCGGCGAAGAAGCTTTCAATAACAGCGGCCGCTGATAGAGCGGGGCCTGGTCGGCCAGCGCATCATTCGGAATCTCGGCAACAAGTTTCCCGTTTTGCCGGACGCGAAGCTGGCCATCGTTTGTAACGCGGCCGACTTTGACGACATCGAGCCCCCACTTGTGGAAAACGTCGAAGACTTCCATTTCTTTGTTCCTGTCCGCGACCAGCAGCATGCGCTCCTGCGACTCGCTGAGCATGATTTCGTATGCCGTCATGCCGGATTCACGTTGCGGAACATCCTCCAGATCCAGCTCCACGCCGGTACCGGCACGCGCTCCCATTTCGCAACTGGAGCAGGTCAGGCCGGCGGCGCCCATATCCTGAATGCCGACAATCAGGCCTTTCTGCATCGCCTCGAGACAGGCTTCAAGCAGTAACTTCTCCATGAAGGGGTCGCCAATCTGGACGTTGGGCCGCTTCGCTCCTGCATCCTCACCAAAACCCGCGGATGCCATGGTGGCCCCGTGAATGCCGTCACGACCCGTTTTTGCGCCGACATAAATAACGGGATTGCCGACTCCGTGCGCTCGCCCGTAGAAGATCTTATCCCTTTCAAAAATTCCTAACGCGAACGCATTTACCAGCGGGTTTTGCGAATAACAATCCGCGAAATACACTTCGCCGCCGACCGTCGGTACTCCGAAACAATTTCCGTAAAAGGCGATACCGCCAACGACGCCTTCAAGAATGCGTCTGTTCCGCTGGCTATGCAGTGGGCCGAATCGAAGGCTATTCATTGCCGCGATCGGCCGGGCGCCCATCGTGAAGATGTCTCGCAGAATGCCGCCCACGCCTGTGGCCGCGCCCTGAAACGGCTCGATGAATGATGGGTGATTGTGCGACTCGATCTTGAAAGCAACCGCCAGATCATCACCGATGTCGATGATTCCGGCGTTTTCGCCCGGACCCTGGATCACGGCTGGACCTTTCGTGGGTAACCGGCGCAAGTGCACGCGCGAGCTTTTGTAGCTGCAGTGCTCGCTCCACATCACGCTGAAGATGCCCAACTCCGTGGTCGTAGGCTCGCGCTTGAGGATCTCGACGATTTTCCGGTATTCGCTTTCCGTCAGGTTGTGCTGTGTCAGAAGTTCTTCAGATACCATACGATTACTGGCGACTAAGCACCGATGCATTAACCATCGATTCAAATATCAATTTGCCGTCTGCGCTGCCAAGCAGGTCCTCACTGGATCGGTCCGGATGCGCGTGATCTGGCCGTCCGCTGTGACGTACCGGAATACCACCTGACCGTTGTTTTCGATGCGCTTCAACGTCTCCGCTTCAGCGAAAAAGTTTCCGTCGCCGTGTCCGATTGGGATGCGAAGCAATTGACCTTTCCCCATGAGATTGGTGTACGGTGTCTCGGTCGTCTCCGTACGCAGATGAAGAAACTTGCACACGTACTTCAGTCCAACATTGCGAAGCAGCGCGCCGGGCAACAGTCCAGCTTCCGTAAGGATCTGGAACCCATTACAAATGCCAAAGACGAGGCCACCCTTTCTAGCAAAGTCGGCTACGGCCTTCATGACCGGCGAGAATTTCGCCAGGGCGCCCGTGCGCAGGTAATCACCATACGCAAATCCACCGGGCAGGATCACGGCATCGAATCCCTTCAACGACGTGTCTTGATGCCAGATGAATTCAACCGGCTGTCCAATCACGGATTCGATGGCGTAATAACAATCGTGTTCGCAATTCGAGCCAGGAAAAATGACGACACCAAATTTCATACACTCTCCGTGCTTTGTGTTTGTGCCAGCCGCGGTTTGCTCGGATTACGCGGATGTGCGGTTTGCATTTGCGTAATCCGCGCAGTCCGCGGCTGAAAAACTTCGTGCGACTCACTCCCAAAGGACCCGATATTCCTCGATTACGGGATTGGTCAAAACTTCTTTTGCCAAACGTTCCACCTGTTCGCGTGTGCGTTCAGGCGGAAGCCCGTCCTTGAGGCGCATATGAAAGATCTTTCCTTGGCGCACGTCAGTAATATCGGAAAGACCCAGGGAAGCCAGGCTCCGATGAATCGTCATTCCTTGAGGGTCAAGAACGGTCGGCTTTAAGGTCACAATGACGGTAGCTTTCATGCGGTCTCCGCGGTTTCGGGGAGAAAAAATTCGTCGGCATCATGATCGTAGTCGAAAAGCTCGGCATATCGGGCCCAGTCCACAACTGTGTTCAACTGGCGCTCGGATTCCGCCGGACTGAAGGAGTATTCGAGAAATTTCAAAATGCGCTCTCGCCCGATACGGTGGTCGTCTTCCCTTTCAAGCTCCGCGGTGATCCGATTCACCAACGGAACATTGGCCATAATCTGCCGCCGGAAGATCGACTTTTTGGCATTCTCGTCACCGTCGATCACGCTCCTGCCCAAATCTCTGAATTCCAGATCACCGCTTTCGATCTTCACAAAGCCAAGCAGTTCGGCGGCTTCAGTGATCGGGATCAGGTCGTCGAGCTCGAAATGGAGAGCCTGGCTGAGCTTGTAGACGTCCACCTTGCCTCCGTGGTCGTTTAACTGTTCCAACAGCCCAACAATCATGCCGATCCTGGCATGAGGTATTGCGGGTATAGTCATAAGCTTTTTGGGAGGCTGGAAGCCAGAAGCCAGAAGCCGGAATGGGGAAAACGGCTCGCCCCCGGAACCGGCTCATTCTGGCTTCTGACTCCTGGCTTCTGGCTTCCTTCACTCTTCATACGATTAACGAATAAAGTTGGTCTACCTGCTCCTCAAACTGGGGCGACTTCAGGCGCCGCGGCCTGGGAAGGGCGATTGGCCGATCAGCCAGAATGCGCCCGGGCTTGCTTGCCAAGACGAGCGCCCGATCGCCCATGAGCACGGCTTCCTCAACGCTATGTGTCACGAGGATGATCGCTTTGGTCACAATCTGCTTCGACAACCAGATGTCCAGAACCTGCTCGCGCAAGTTCGAAGCTGTCAGAGCGTCGAGTGCGGAAAAGGGTTCATCCATGCACAGCAATTCAGGTTCGACCGTCAGTGCACGCGCAAGCCCGACGCGCTGCTTCATGCCGCCGGATAGCTCGCGCGGGTAAGCGCGCTCGTATCCGTCGAGCCCGACCAGATCGATATAGCGCCGCGCTCGGGCATAACGTTCGGGCTTGCTGAAACCCTGGGCTTCGAGACCAAGCGCGACGTTTTCCATCACCGTTAACCAGGGGAATAGAGCAAAACTTTGGAATACAAGCGCGGCCTTGTGATTGACGCCCCACTGCCGCTTGCCTTTGTAGATGACCTCGCCACTGGTAGCGTCCGTGAGACCAGTGATAACGCGCAACAACGTCGATTTGCCGCTGCCCGAAGGCCCGATGATGACCACAAATTCGCCTTCTTCGACGGTCAACCGGATCGGACCCAGAATATGAATTCGATTCGAAAATGATTTTGTGACGTCTCGGAGCTCAAGAAGCGGTGGCGGCTCGACCGTTAGCTCCTGAGCCGATGCCTTTTCCTCAACCGGCGTTGTCATCATTATTAGCGTGGTTATTAGCGTGGGGCCCACCGGCCGAGGTCCCTACGCTTAATAGTTGAGTGCGAACCGGCGTTGCGCCAAGTGATACGCGGGCTGCCAAAAAAATCTATTAACAATGAGTATGAATAATACCATAGCGGTGATCGACATCACTATGAGCTGGAGGTTGCCCGATTCGTATGTTCCGTAGTCCAAGAGCGCGCCGATTCCATGCACCGAATATACCCGGCCTTCAGCGACCACGTATTCGCTCAGCACCAGCGCATTCCAGCCGCCGCCAATCGCCGTCAAGCTGCCGGTGACGAGACTCGGATAAATTCCCGGAAGCACGAGACGCTTCCATTTGGTAAATCCAGCGAGACCTAGTGAATCGGAAATTTGCTGGAGATCCTCCGGGATCGCGCGAACGCCCGCGATTAGATTGAAGAGCAGGTACCACTGCATGCCTGTCGTGACGAGCAGAATCGAGGTCAGATTCATGTCACCACCCCAGCGCAGAATGAAAAGCACAATCAAGGGAAAGAAAGCCGTCGCGGGAATGCTGGCGATGATTTCGATGACCGGGAGCACCCGCCGCGAGATCTCTTCATTCCTGCCGATCCATATCGCCGCAGGCAGTGTCCACACCAGCGCGATGGCATAAGCCGCAATCAAACGCAGAAAGCTCAAAATCAGCGCGCTGGGTATGTCATACATCAGCGGCGCAGGCCGGGTAAGCTGCATGATTGAACCAGAAACTCCCCACGCGATTGCGCCCAGGAATACAGCGAAAATAAACCACGCGATGACGCTGCCGCGCCGTGTGCGCTCGCGTTCCAGAAGTGGTCGAATGAGCCAGAGAATTCCCTCGATTGTCGGCCTTACCGCTACATCCCAGATTGCGCGCAGAAATCGCGATCGAGTCATGTAAAAGAGAAGCACGCTTCGACGCCGAGTTTGCGGCGCCACTCGCGTTTCGGCCGTGTCGACCATGAATCGGACCGACCAGTGATTGAGCGGACTCCAGACGACCAGATGGAATGCAACGATCACCACGGTCAGCACGATGAGACCATAGACGGCATGACGGTAATTCCCCGTCGACATCGTTTGCGCCAGATAGCTGCCAAGGCCGGGGAGCCTGTAGTGGATCGGACCGATGACGATAATTTCACTCGCGATGAGAAAGTACCATCCGTTTGCCCATGAGATCATGCTGTTGTAGGCCAGCTTGTGGAGAACCGCGGGAAGCACCAGCCGTGTCCATTGAATGTAGCCCCGGAGTCCGAGCTGGCGGCTGGCTAACTGGAGGTCTTCCGGAATTGTCGTGATCGATTCGTACACCGCGAAGATCAAGTTCCAAAGCGCGCTCGTGATGATTAGAAAAATTGCAGCCAGCTCAACTCCGATGGCGCCGCTGCCGAAAATCCGGATGAAGAAGAACACGGCGGCCGGGAAAAAACCCAGTACGGGCACGGATTGAAGGATGTCCGACGCCGGAAGGATGAGATCAGCCCATCGCTTGTGCACCGCAGCGAGGTAACCCGCCAGCAGCCCGATAATCAGCGAGAGAATCATCGCCACGATCATCCGTGCGACCGACGCCATCGTGTAGAACGGAAGGTATCGAAGCGAAACGTCCAACGACGGCTGTTCCAGGGAGTAAACGTGAGGGCCGTCACGGAACAAGACGATGGCCAATGCGATGACCAGAAGCCCAATCCCGATATCTACCGGATTTGCCGTTTTTCGCCACATGGGTCGGTTCGCGCAAAAACTCTTTCAAAAATTTTGTCGACGTTGGCCAGCAGTCTGCCCGAATCGAAGACTTTGTCGACGTCCGCGGCGGTCAGCTTCTTCTGGATCTCCGGATCGCTCAAAACCTTTTCTTTAAAGATGCCCCCCTCGTCCCAGACGCGCATAGCATTCCGTTGAACCCAACGATAGGCGTCTTCACGGGGAACGCCCTTTGCCACCAGCTCGAGCAGCAGCTCACCCGAGTAGATCAGACCGTAAGTCAGTTCGAGGTTTTGTTTCATGCGGTCCGGATACACGACAAGCCGTTCGATCAGCGTCGCCGTGCGATGGAGCAGGTAATCGGTCAGGATCGTCGAGTCCGGGAAGATGATGCGTTCCACAGAAGAATGCGAGATGTCCCGCTCATGCCACAGCGCAACATTTTCCATAGCCGCCACGGCATTACTTCGGAGCAAACGCGCCAGACCGGCGATCTGCTCGGACGTAATCGGATTCCGCTTGTGTGGCATTGCCGATGATCCCTTTTGCCCGGGGGAGAAATATTCCTCAGCCTCCCGTACTTCCGTGCGCTGGAGGTGTCTGACTTCCACGGCGATTTTCTCCAGAGTGGCGCCAATTAGTGCGAGTGTCGAAATGTAATGAGCATGACGATCACGCTGGATCACTTGCGATGCAACCGGCGCAGGCAGCAGATTCAGCTTGGTCATGACTTTCTTTTCGATGCCTGGCGAAAGATGCGCGAAAGTGCCGACTGCGCCCGAGAGTTTGCCGACTCGCATCGTCTCGGCGGCTTCCTTGAAGCGCGCCTGCTGCCGGCGGACTTCGTCATGCCATAAAGCGAGCTTCAAACCAAACGTTGTAGGTTCGGCGTGTATTCCGTGAGTACGCCCGACGATCACCGTCGTTTTGAATTCATAGGCGCGTCTTTTCAGAACGTCGAGCAGGCGCTGCAGATCCTGGCGGATGATCGATGACGCTTCGGCAACCTGAAGCGCCATGGCCGTGTCCAGCACGTCCGACGATGTCAGGCCAAAATGAAAATATCGCGATGCCGGTCCCACATGTTCGGCAACCGATGTTGTGAACGCAATCACGTCGTGCTTCGCTTCGGCTTCGATCTCATTGATCCGGTCAACCGAAAACGCCGCCTTGGCTTTGATCTCCGCAGCGGCATCTTTCGGGATGACTCCTTCCTCCGAAAGCGCCTCAATGACCGCCAGCTCCACATCGAGCCAGCGTTGAAATTTGTTATGGTCTTCCCAGATCCTGCCCATTTCCGCGAGTGTGTAGCGGGGAATCATTTTTCAACTATAACTGAACTGGGGCCATCGGTTGGTCCTGTGATGTGACTTGAAGACGATCCGCACTCCAGCCCCGGTGGCCGAGCGCGCGAGCCGCTTCTTGCCGGGCAAGCTCCGGATGATTGTTCTTCGAGCTCAGATGTGCGAGGACAAAGTGTTCCGCGAGTCCGTCATGTTGTTCGCGGATGAAGCGGCCGACAGCCATGTTCGAAAGGTGACCAAATCGTCCCATCAGCCGCTGTTTCAGATTCCAGGGATAGGGCCCCACTCGAAGCATCTCGAGATCGTGGTTCGATTCAAGTATCAACATATGCGAGCCGCGAAGCCGCTCTGCGACAAGATCGGGCATGGATCCGATATCTGTGAGCTGCGTGACCTTCACTGCTCCACACGTGATACTGAACGCTACCGGCTCCGCCGCATCATGCGGCACGCTGAACGGCAGGATCTGCGCATCCCCGACGATGAACGGAACACCGGGTTGGACCGGTACGATCTGTGCTCCATTGAGCTCATATTCTTCCGCATGCAACGCGCTGATCGTCCCCCAGGTGAGAAACACCTGGACAGGTAATTCCTTGACTAAGGTCCTTAGTCCGGATGCGTGATCGTTGTGCTCATGGGTGATCAGCACAGCATCGATGCCATCCGGCTC
>QHXC01000409.1 GCA_003222815.1 Acidobacteriota bacterium
GGGAAGCTTGGGCTCGCGCAAAAATAACTGGGCAGAATGCAGGCTCGGGAGGATCTGACCAATGTTCAATTCTCAATTCTCATCCGAAAGGAGAAGCGGCGGCATGTGTACGAGCCGGCCTGCAAGACTAATGAGCCTTGCTGCGAATTCAATGAGTCGTTCTTCGAATTGGTCCGACAGTCGATCTTGTCTTGCATCGGTGGAACATTTCGCAATCCGACATCCATTTCGGATGAGAATTAAGCATTGGGAATTGAGCATTGGTCAGATCCCCGGTCGATTCAGGTAGCGGATTCTGCCAAGTTATTTTTGTGCGCGCCCTTAGGAGGATTAATTATGCGCCTGATTCCGCTCATCGTGGCAGCGTTAAGCCTGTTTATTTCGGGCTCTTGCTTCGCGCAAGAATGGATCGAGTATGCCAGCCGGGCAGATCTCTTCACTGTAAATTTCCCGGGTGAACCCAAGGTGCAGAGCATCACCTACACCACGGAATATGGCATCACCTTACCGGGGCATGTCTATAGCTACGAGGATGGCCCGAACCGCTACTCCGTCACAGCGGTCGACTACGCGGATGCCCCTAAAATACACGCAGAGCGGTCCAAGAAGTGCCAAGCTACTGGGGCGTATCCGGACGTCTGCACCGACCACGCGCAGGCCGATTTGCGAGGAGCGGTTGTCTATGCGTCGTGGAAATTCTTTCAAAGAGACGCCAAGGTTACGGATTATGCGGTTTATAACGCGGACCGAGTCGAAGGACATCGGCTGCAACTCACCAACGCCGACGGATCCCGTACCTTTGCGGTGATCCATATGCACGAAAACCGTCTTTATATGGTGGAGGGAACCGTACCCAAAGGTGCACCACAACCGGCACTGTTTCAGCAATCGCTGGGATTCATCGACAAGGAGGGAAAGAGAATTCGCTACAACTCCGTCTACTCCAACGGATACCCACCTCCGCCCCGCCAGAGATGACCGTGTTTGTCCTCAATATGAAATCGGCGACCGCCGATATGCAACCGCCGACATCGATGCGCATTGAGCCATTATGGATCAGAGCCAATTCACCAGTGTACGTCAAAACTCGGCTATAATCCTTCCCTCCTTTTTTCCAAATATTACGAGCACGTAAGGAGGCTTGGGAGGATAGATAAAATGATGCGCTTGATTCCATCGGGCCCGGCAGCGATTCGCTGCGCACTAAGCGTGGTAGTGTGCATCTGTGCGCTCGCCGGAGCGTTTTCGCTAACCGGGCAGTCCCAGTTACGACCGGTCACAGAAGGGGTGTACTCCGCCGGGCAGGCGGCGCGCGGCCAGGAGATTTACCAGGCCCAATGCGCGGAATGTCACGGCAACGCGATGGAAGGCACCATCGGACCCCCGCTGGCCGGGGATAGCTTCATCTCGAACTGGAGCGCGCGTCCACTGGCGACTTTCGTCGACAAGATTCAGAAGACAATGCCCTTCAACCTGCCCGCGACGCTTTCTCGGCAGCAATCAATCGACCTCGCGGCTTACATTCTGCAGACCGGCAAGTTCCCCGCTGGACAAGCCGAACTGAGCGACGCCATGCTGGCGCAGATTGCGTTCCCCACCGCGCGAACTTCTCCTGCGCCCGCCGCCGCCACCTCTGCTAGTGCGCCACTCCCCCCGCCGGAAGGAAACCTGGCCGAGGTGATGAGAGCCATCGCCTTTCCCAATGCGAATATCATATTCAACCTTCAGCTCAAGGATCCCGCTGCCCAGCCGAAAAAGGCGCCGGCCGCCTCACCTTTTGACTATGTCGAGTGGGGATCTACGGTTTATCCCGGATGGCTGGCTGTCGATCAGGCCGCCGTTGCCATCGCCGAGTCCGCTCCCCTGCTCTTGACGCCCGGACGGCGGTGTCAGAACGGCCGGTCCGTCCCCGTGGATCGCGCCGACTGGAAACAGTACGTTGCGGCACTCGCGGAAGTAGGAAGGATCGCTCATCGGGCATCACAGGCCAGGAATTACGAGGCCTTCGGCGATATCAGCGAGAAACTGAACGACGCGTGTGCGAACTGCCACAAGGTTTATCGCGACAAGGGCGGCAGCGAGGGGAGTGGTGCCGCACGGTGCCAGTGAAGCCTCTACCGACGCGCCGGTTCAGGCTGAAAATTCTGTTGCGCGGCTCCTTATTTTTGTCGGATTATGACGACGCGGGAAGCCCTTGGGGGATAAATAAATCATGCGCCTGATGCCGCTCATTTCGGCAGCCCTGGCTGTACTTATTTCCGGACCTTCGTTCGCCCAAGAATGGATCGAGTTTGCCAGTCGAGAAGATCGCTTCACGTGCAATTTCCCGAGTCAACCAAAGGTAACGGAAACCACCTACAGATCGGAATATGGGGCCGATCTGCCGGCCCGCGTCTATAGCGCCACGCAAGGCCAGAGCCGTTACTCCGTGACGGTGGTCGATTACAACCAAGCCCAACGAATACTCACCGAAAAAGCCAAGAACTGCCCGCCGGGCGCCGAAACTTGCAGCGGCGGACCCGGCGCTACCGGTGAGGGGTACTGGAAGAATGATGTACGCGGCGCGATCGTCTATGCATCGTGGCAGTTCATGCAACGGGACGCCAAGCTGACGCACTTCCTGTGGAATTTCATCGACCTCGTCGAAGGACATCAGCTGCAGCTCACTAACAACGTCGATAAATCCCGTACCTTCGCCTCGATCTACATGCACGAAAACAAGCTCTATATCGCGGAGGCAACCGTGCCTCCGGGTTATCCAGAGCCGGGGTTGTTTCAGCAATCGCTAGGCTGGCTCGATGAAAACGGGATCGGACTTCGCTATCAGTCTATCTACTCCAACGGATTCCCAGCACCCCCCCGCGTCAACCGAGCGGGTCAAAGGCAAGGTCAGGGCCGGATTGACGCCCCTGGCGCCAGCGCAGGTCAAGGGCGTCCGCCGCGGTGATCGTGAAACTTGTTCTTGTGTATCCTGTGCCAGGAGGTAAGCATGCGGTTCGAATTGGGTGTTAGTCTTGCGGCGATTTGTGCCGTTGCCTTCGTTTTGCCGGTGTGGTCGCACCATTCTCACGGCAACTACGTCGACACGTTTACGGATTTGGAGGGTGTGGTCAAGGAAGTGCATTTGGTGGTCCCGCATTCCTGGGTCTACCTGGAAGTCAAGGACGCCAAGGGCGAGCCCGAGACTTGGGCTCTGGAAGCCACCGGCCGCACTGGGCTCGAAAGGATTGGAGTCACGCGCGACTACCTCAAACCCGGCGACACGGCCAAAGTGCGGTGCCATCGTCTCAGGGACGGCTCCAACGGCTGTCTCCTCGGGTTTCTGAAAGCCAAGGACGGAACCGTGAAAGACTGGGACGGCAATAACGCACCTGCACCCAGCGATTTCTGAGAGCCTCGCTATCCAGGTTTGTTCGGGTTCTGTGCTAGACTCTTTTCATGCGGTCACAGACCTACGGGGATAAACAGCGAGAGGCGCAGCAGCGCAAGAAACAGGAAGAATTAAGGAAAAAATCCAATCCGGGAGTCTCGCCAACTACCGAGACTCCGAAGGCGGATGCAGACAATATGGATCCGGCATCAAAGAAGACAGAGAAGAAAGATATGCCCGACCGGCGATCTGCCTAGTCGGGCGTTATACTGCCGATCCATCATTTCGCAACATCCTCAACGAAAGGCGTTCGTCTAGGTTTCCCATTCCCAAGGTGCGAAAGAAGCAGTCTGTTTCACAGCATGACCATGCCGATCCCAATTCCCCGTGCCGGGACCAATCCGAGAAGTCGATTAAGAACTGGCTCCACTCCAACATTAAGGTCGGTGCCATCGTCGCGATAAGGTGCATCCAGGACGGAATGCTTCGATACGAACGTGCAGTGGTGCTGAGTATCCGTCCGAAGAATTTTAATGTCGGTACGCAGCAGAGGGATGGAACGTTCGCCGAATTCGGCGAAACGTTCGACTATTCGGGCAGGAACTGGCGGGACCCCACGAGTCAAATGCGAATGGTCGTTCCAACGCAAGGCGTCCTTGAGGCTTGCGACGCGTGCGCTTTCGGCGCCAGGTTTATGCCTGGAGACGCTCGGAGTTACACCTATTCCGTCCGTTGACGTTCCGCACGGTTCTGCCAAGGTCAATCGCACTTCGAAAAGGACCCGCCTGACCTTACAATTCTTAAATGGAGAGTTCTGATCGTGGATCACGCCTTAGTGACACTGAAGTTCGGGTACTGGGCGCGCTGATCGAAAAAGAAATCACGACGCCGGACTACTATCCGCTGTCGTTGAACGGGCTGGTGGCTGCGTGCAACCAGTCATCGAATCGCAATCCGGTCGTGCACTTCGACGAAGGCACGGTGGCTCATGCCGCGAACAGCCTGCTGGAAAAGAAGCTGGTTCACCTTGTCGATCGCGGAGAATCCCGCGTGACCAAGTATCGCCATGTCCTGTATGAAGCAATGAGTCTGGGTAGGCCCGCCATCGCCGTAATGTGCGTCACGATGCTTCGCGGACCGCAAACTGTTGGCGAAATCCGAACCCGGAGCAATCGGCTTTACAACTTTTCAAGTCTTGAGGAAGTGGAGATAACTTTGAATTCTCTCATGACAGGCGAGCCCCCGCTCATTGTCCGCCTGCCGCGGCAGAGCGGCCAAAAGGAAATCCGTTATGCGCATCTTCTTTCTGGTGAAGTAAGCCTCACCGAACCCGAAGCTGAGCCGGATCGAATCGGCAAACTCGAGAAAGAAGTCGACGATCTGAAAAAACAGTTCGAGCAATTCAGGAAACAGTTCGAGTAAGACCAGGAACGTCACGCACAACTCGGCGCGGTATTCAAGGGCCAGCACGATTCACTTGGCCGTGAGACCGCCAAACCGTACTTGTGATCCTTTTTTCTATCCTCGGTATCATTTCCCGTATATATAACGTTTATAATCGTCGTCACGGAGGCTACAAATGAACGCTCGCCTTATGCCTATTGCTGCGGCACTCGTGTTCGCGTTGTCCGCGCCCGTCGCTGCACAGTGGATCAACTACCCGACACCTGGAACGCCCCGCTTGCCAGACGGCACGCCGAACCTTTCCGCGCCGGCACCTCGAACCGCGGACGGCAAGCCGGATTTATCAGGCATTTGGCGTGCCGGGCGGACCGGCGTGTATGGGTACGACTACAATGTCACCCTCAACCTGAAGCCCGAGGACATTCAGCCCTGGGCCGAGGCCCTGCGCCAGCAGCGGGTCCAGGATTTCAGGAAGGACAGTCCACTCGCGCGCTGCCTGCCCGTCAGCATCCCGTTCCTCAATTTTCGGGGTTTGTCGCAAATCGTCCAGACCCCTGGTCTGATCGTGGTACTCCATGAGTCTCCTAACAGTCCCCATCGAACCATCTTCACGGATGGGCGGGAGCTTCCCAAGGACCTCAATGATCTGAATCCCGCCTGGCTGGGTTACTCCGCTGGGCACTGGGAACAGGACACGCTGGTGGTCAATTCCGCAGGCTTCAACGACCTTGGGTGGCTCGACGTGGGTGGGTATCCTCAAACGGAGTCCCTGCGGATCACCGAACGCCTCCGGCGCCGTGATTTCGGACACATGGAATACGAACTGACCATCGACGATCCCAAGGCCTTTAAAAAGCCCTTTACTTTGCGAGCGGACAAGACGTTGGCGCCGGACACCGTGCTGCTGGAGGACATCTGCGAGAATGAGCGCTCTGGGACGCACCTGGTCGGCGGCGTGAAGATCGCTCCAGAGGTCCTCTCGAAGTACGCGGGAACGTATGAGTTCGCCCCGGGACGGCAGGCGATGGTTACGGTCGCCGGCGATCAGTTGCTCATACAGGACAGCGCGCATCCGGCAGACCGTCTGTTCGTGGCTCGTTCGGAGACTGTCTTCCTGTCGAGCTTGAGCATGGCGTCCATCGAATTCGTCAAGAATGCCCAGGGTACAGTCACGCATTTGCTCCGGACGGAGGGGGGCAAGAGTGAACGGGCCGTAAAGGGCGGCGCCCAAAATCGACCCGTGCAGGACCGGCGCCCTCAATGAATCCTGGAACCATTCTGAAACAACGTCATTCCCTGATTTCACGTTATCGGGAATCGCTCGGTGTGCATGGATCTTGGCGATTGCGTCTTGGCGATCACCTTGGCTTCTGGCTCCTGGCCGGTATTGTTAGTCGATTGCAAAATACTTCTTGAACGTTTCGTCTCTCAAGTGATCCAGGTGACCGTCCAGTAGATCTTTGTTGTTCTCCATACACCAATATTCCAAGAGCTCATCCCCCGGCTTCATTCTTACCCAGGTTCTGGAATTTTTAATCGGCCTGGTGTAGATCTTTGGATCTTCGATCGTGATCTCGTACCCAACTCGGTTGACGTCGACGTAGCTCAACCGCTCCACGATATGCAAGGCATCGCTGGTTGGATGTTCCGCCCCCACGTCCAGAGTGAATCTGCCGTTGAAACCTTTTGTGTCGATCACCAGCGTATCGCCTTCATACCAGCCGATCGACGTTCCCATCCACGTGGGTTCAATTTCTTTGGAATGTTGACGCCCATCGGTTGGCACCACATGAAATATGTTGTTCGACTCAAAGAGTGTTGCCAGGCGCTTCGGTGTTTGAATGACCTCTAGCGGATACTCCGTTTGCATCGTTCGCGTGTAACCCCAGGGCAGGCAAAAAGCCGTGTAGTCGAATTTCGGAGCTTTCATCAGTTGTGCTCCTAATGGCGTGAACGACAGTTCTCCGGACCCCTTCTGGCTACAGCCGCTGGCTCCGGAGCCACATCCGCTTCCATCCTTGGTGATATCGGCGACGCGCGGGCGGGCCCAAACCCCACTGAAATCCGGTTTGCCGTTCGGCAGCCGCGGTATGTCCGTCGCCGGCGTGGCCGACTGCCCAATGGCGAATGCGGGCGCCAGGAACAAGACGACCGCTACGGCAGTCATGGTACGGATCGAACCCCAAAAACGAATTCTCATTTTGAAATCTCCTTTTGCGGGCGGTGCGATATACCTTTAACTCCCTCGGCCGTTGGTGTCAAGCAGCCGCTTGGAAACGTCAAAATGATTGCAAGATCCACGTCATTTTGTTACGTATGCCGTAGAGGCCACCCGCCATCGGTTTTAAATCGAAAGGAGTTGCACATGAAAGGCACGAAATGG